>DASZZN010000050.1 GCA_035544955.1 Candidatus Dormiibacterota bacterium | reverse complement strand
CACGCGCGACATCGCAATCCTCATGGCCTTATCGAATTACCGCTACCTCGATCGTGATCAAGTCGAACAGCTCTTCTTCCCCAGTCGACGCGTTTCCCAGAGACGGATCAAATGGCTCAAGGATCAGGGTCTCATCTACCGCTGGCTCATGATCGAACCTCCCGGTTGGACCCGATTGCACTCACTCTTGCTGCTGTCTCCGCGGGGGGCGGGGGTGCTCGCAGCGTGCCTTGGCCGGGAGCCGCGACCGCTCGTTCGTCTAGCCGAGGAGTACCGCGATCATTGCTTCAACGTTGGGCACGACCTGGGAGCTAACGCGTTCTTCGTCGCGCTGGCCGTCGCCAGCGGCTCGCTGGCGAATGAGGGCCTGTATCACTGGGTGGGCGAGGAGCGTTGCCGGCGACTGCTGCGTGAGGATGCCGGTCCAAAGTATGCGCCAGCACCTGACGGCTGGGGTCGCTACCTGGTTGCAGGCCGAGAAGTCATCTTCTTCCTCGAGTGGGACCGGGGTACGGAATCCGTCGACCGCCTTCTCCGAAAGTCGGCGAACTATATCCGCTACTTCGTGAGGCGAATAGCCGCCGACCATAGCCATATCCTGTTCGTGTTTCCCTCGTTGAACAAGGAGCTGGCCTATCACAAGGGCCTCGCCAAGCAGCTGCCGGCCGAGGAACGTTGCTGCGTCTTCTGGACGACCACCGTGAACCAACTCCAGGTACTCGGGTCGCGGGGACCGATCTGGTGGAAGGTGGGTCGACGGGCGCTGAGCGACGGCACCGCTCGTGCGCCTTTGGGCAGCCTTGCCGGCCGTCCGGAGCACGGTTATGCCGCCGCGAACTGTATAGGCAAGCCCGATTGGTGGGACCGGAGACCTGCCGGAGGTCAGGTTTGACGCGCACTGGCCCCTCTGAGGGGCCAGAGTCTGTCCCCTTCAATGTCGCAGGACAAACCTGACTGACTAGCGGTCGAGCCGCGTCGCCCAATTCGGATCGCGTGCAGCCAAGCTCGTCGTTCCAGAGCTTGGATCCTACTGCGAAGGCGAGGAAAACCCGAGTGGAAAAGCCTCCTCGGCGGAAGTCGGCCCAGCCGGTTCATGATTTCAATCCTGCCAACGTCTCGATCACGTCGAGCATCCAAGCCCTTGACAGCTCAACGCCTTCGGGATTACCTTCGCGACACCCCGGTTGTGAGTCCCGGGGCGGTGACGCGATTCAGGCGTACGCGGAACTTATCTGCGCGTTCTGGGCTGCTCATCGCAGAGCAACAGCGGGCAACCATCCGGAGCACAAAGAGGCGGCTTAGTGGCGAACTCAGCGACCATCAAGCGGGCGGCGATCTACATCCGCAAATCCCAGGTCTACAAGGGCGTGCGGCATATCTCGCCAGAGATGCAGCGAGACGCCTGCATCCGCTGGTGTGAGGATGACGGCTACACATACGAGGTCTTCGCCGATGTCGAGGGCCACAGCTCCGGTGGGACAGACAAGCGTCCCGGTTACCAGGAGTTGAAGCGTCGCCTAAAGGAATTCAATGCGGTCGTGATTCATAGCCTCTCTCGGCTATCGCGGAACAAACGTGATTACTTCTCGTTCCTCGAAGATCTTCGGAAACACAACATCGACTTTGTTTGCATCACCCAGAAGATCGACACGACAACTCCATACGGCCGTGCCTTTCTGGGCATGGCGGTCGTTTGGTCGGAACTTGAGCGCGAGCTCGACGCCGAGCGAGCGACGCAAACCATTGCGGTCAAACAGAATCGCGGTGAACATTGCGGCACGATCCCACTCGGTTACGACCGCGACCATGGCGTCCTCAGGCCTGCCGCTGACGTACGCGAGATCAAGCTAGTTCGTTTGATCTTCGACCTGTACGGCACCGGCCAATATTCGGACGTGTCGCTGGCACGTCACCTCAATGTTGCCGGCTATCGCGGGAAAAACGGCATCGAGATAACCGACAAAGCGATCCGCACGATCCTCAACAACCATGAGCTCTACCTGGGATACATCAAGCGGCATTGGCGCCGACCCGACCGCGAGCTGATCAAGGGGAGTCATCCACCCCTCATTACCGACGCCCAAGTACAAGTCTCGCAGTCGATCCGAAGCAGGAACACGCTTACGAAATTGCGAGAAGGCCGGCAGAAGAAAGCCGCGGAGCATCGCACCTATTTGCTCGCGGGCATCGTCCGCTGCGCCTACTGCGGTGGACCCATGTGGGGTGGTGCCACCTCGTCGAATCGGGGCCGGCGCTATCGCTGCCGCCATATCGGTGTCGAGCGCTGTCCGCAACGAATGGTGACCGCTGAGGTCGTGGAACGCCAAGTCCTTGAGCTTCTACGCTGGTTCGACATACCCGTGTCTGCCCACGAGGGCGTGGCCAAGGCCGTGATCAGCCTCTGTCGGGCCACGGGTGGAGATGACGACTACGTCCAGGCGGAGACGGCGCGCCGCGAGCTCGCCCTGCGGAGGCAGCGCACCCTGGAGATGTACCGGGACGGGCTCTGCGACAAAGCGTTCCGGGACAAGTCTCTCGCGGATATTTCCGAAGAGGAGGGACGGTGGGATTATGCGACCTCAACCCCCGGCATGTCCCCCCTCCAAGCCCTCGAACTCGTTCGTGGCTTCGCGGCCGCCGTTCAGGAGTCGAGCCCGGAGGCCCAGCGTGAGGTCGTCGAGCGGGTGTTCACCCGGATCGCTATCCGAGATGATCAGGTTGTCGACGTGGACATATACCCGGTATACGCCGAGGCTTTCAGGTGGTATTTACGACCCCGAGCGGATTCGAACCGCCGATCTCCTCCGTGACAGGGAGGCATGTTAGACCACTACACCACGGGGCCGCGGAAGCCCAGTATATATAAGGTTGCGCCGGCCTAAGCGCGCATTCGCGGTTCCTCTTTCCCGATCACGAAGCGCTCGATCACCTGCGCGACACCCGCCTCCCCGATCCGCCCGGTGACGTAGTTGGCGACGGCTTTCAGGGCGTCGGGCGCCTGGCCCATAGCCACGCCGAAGCCGGCCCAACTCACCATGTCCTCATCGTTCGTGTTATCCCCGATGGCGCAGACCTCCGCCTGCGCAATGCCAAGCCGGTCCGCCACCATCGCCAGCGCCCGCGACTTGGACACCTGCGGGTTAATCACCTCGACGAACCAATCGAGCGACCGTGTGACCCGCCCGATATCGCCCATCCAGTCGGTCAACTCAGCTATCCGTTTCGGCACGTCAGCGGGGTCAAGGTCGACGAGGACCATCTTGGTCGAGTCCTGTTTGACCCATTTCGAAAGGGGCCCCACCACCTCGTAGGGCACCATCGCGATCCGGGCGTAGAGATCCGCCTCGGGCCGCGCGCGCGCCGTGTAGACGTGCTCGGCGACATAGGCGTTGACGTGCCAGTCCCGGGGCTCGGCAAACGCCAGCACCCGCTGTTGCATCGGCACGGTCAGCTCGCACCGAGACCAGATATCGCCGCTGGCGATCTCGCGGACCACCGCCCCCTGGTAGTTGATGATCGGGCCCGTCAGGCCAAGTGGTTCCGCATAGCGCTGTGACGACTTGAACATGCGGCCTGTCGCCAGCACCACCTTGACGCCCGCGGCAGTGGCCGCCTTAACCGCGGCGACGTCCCGCGGGTCCATCTCCAGCCGGTCGTTGACCAGCGTGCCATCAAGATCGATGGCCAGCAGCCGGATGCGCACCTAGTGGCGGACGGCGAGCGCTTCCGGGTTGACCAGGTTGGGCGGGGTCTGCCCCTCGACCGCCGCGATCACGTTCTTCGCCGCGGTCTCAGCCATGGCGGCTCGGGCCGTCACCGTGGCGCTCCCCAGGTGGGGCAGCAAGACGGCGTTCCAGCAATCGGTCAGCCCCGCCTCGGTCTTCGGCTCCCGCTCGTAGACGTCGAGACCCGCTCCCTTGATCCAGCCTTCTTTGAGCGCCCGCACCAGGGCCTTCTCGTCGACGATCGGTCCGCGCGCGGCATTGATCAGGTAGTGCTCAGGCCCCATCAACTTCAGCTCCCGTTCGCCGATCAGGTGGCGGGTCTGATCGTTCAAGTCGGCGTGAATGGTCACGAAGTCGGCCTTGCGCAGCAGCTCGTCGAGCGGGACGTACTGGGCGCGCAGCTCGGACTCCACTTCGGGGCTGGCCCGGTGCGCGTCGGAATAGAGGATCGACATGTTGAAGCCCAGGCCGCGCCGCGCTACGGCCTGCCCGATTCGACCGAAGCCGATGACGCCCAGCACCTGGCCATAGACATCGCTGCCGAGCAGGAGGTCGGCCTTCCAGCCCTTGAATTTCCCTTCCCGAAGAAACCGGTCAGACTCCACCACCCGGCGGGCGACCGCCAGGATGAGGGCGAACGCCAGGTCGGCGGTCGCATCGGTCAGCACGCCGGGCGTGTTGGTGACCAGCACCCCGCGGCGGGTGGCAGCCGCCACATCGACGTTGTTGTAGCCGACGGCGTAGTTCGCCACCACCCGGAGGTGAGGCGCGGCCGCCATGATTTCATCGGTGATCGGGACATTGACCATGCCGACGATGCCGATCGGATCCGCTTCGGCAATGTGCCGCTTCAGCGTCTCGGCCGGCATCCCTTCCGCCTCCATCATCGTGACCTCGAAGCGCTCCCTGAGCATGTCGATGCCAGGCGACGGCAGGGGCAGCGTGACGAAGACACTGCTCATGCCGGGCGACGGACGCGCAGGTCGAGCAGCATGACTTCCATGGCAAGGCGAGGATTTACATTCTGATCGATCAGCAACTGGGTACGCTGAGCCGCCGCCAGCGATGCCCGCACGTGGTCCACGGGGACCCGGGCCGACCACGCTTCGAGCGCGGACCTCCGCTCCGCCGGCATCGAACTCAGGACGCCAGCCTGGAGCAACATTGCGTCGCGGAGGAAGGCGGTGAAACCGCGGAGGGCATCCGCGGCTACCAGCCGCATCTCGGCTTGCGGGCCCTGGCCGAACCGCGCCGCGTAGGTCAGCACACCGTCGACGTCCTCAAAGGCCAGCGCCGCCAGTTGCTCGGCCCAGCGGTCGATCCGCACCACCCAATCGCGGTCGGTGAGCGCGCGCGCCGCCCATCCTGGGCGGCCATGCGCAAGCCCGACGAGCGCTTCGGCCTCCGCTTCATTCGGCTGACGCGCCTTGATGAAGCCGACCATCGCAGGCCTTCCTACTGGCGAAAGGGCTATCACCTGGCAGCGCGACAGGCAGGTGGGAAGGAGATGATCCGGATAGGCCGTGGTCAACACCAGGACGGTGTTGGGAGGGGGCTCTTCGAGCGTTTTCAGCAGGCAGTTCTGCGCGGCCTCGGTCATCCGTTCGGCATTTGCCAGGAGCGCCACCCGGAGCGGCGCCACGAATGGTTTCAGGCTAAGGAACTGCTGGAGCGATTGCTCGTGGGTCGGAGCCCCGCGTTCCGGATGAAACCGGATCTCGTCGATGCTGATCGCCTCCGGCCGGTCATCCGACCAGAAGTCCGGGTGGACCTCGAGGCGCGACGGCTGCCCTTCGCCCAGGAGCAGCTCTTCGGCGAGCGCCCGCGCGACGGCGGTTTTGCCGATCGCTTCCTCGCCGGTGAGGCAGTAGGCATGGGCCAGGCGGCCGGCTCGCTGGTGAGCTCGCAGGATCGAGATGGCTCGATCGTGCCCGGCGATCGCGGCAAAACCTTTAGGCACAAGTGCCGTGCTTCGACGAGTCCGCGAGGCTGGCATGGCGCCCACCTTAACAACTCTTTCCTTGACCGTGCCCGAACCTACTCCTATTCTGTAGGCGTTTCCGACAGCGTGACTGTCATCTTGTAGGCATCGTCGCGTTCCACCGCCCGTCGCAGTTCTCGTCACAGCACTGATTCCGATGGATGCCGAAGAAACCGACCAGCAGAAGAAGATTCGCGAGCTGCAGGCAATCATCGCGAAAGGCCTGAACGGCATCAACGACTGCCGCTACAAGAACGAGTGCGAATTCGCCTGCGCCTGCCCCGGGACTTGCTGATCTAGGCCCGCACCCCGACCGCCCCGCAGGGAGCCTGCTATAATCCATAAAGGATTCTTTATATGGCATCCTCTCCCCTCCTCAATAATCCCTCCCTGCGCGAATTCCGAGCCCATTACCAGGCCCTGGCCAGCATTACGCGCCTGCGCATCCTTCAATACCTGGCCGGCATTCCGGAGATCACCGTTCTCGAGCTCGCCGATGCGATCGGCATCAGCCAGCCTCGCCTGAGCTGGCACCTGCGGATGTTGCGACGCGGCCAGCTGGTCCGTGCGCGGCGGGTGGGGCGCACGATTCACTACTCACTCAACCGGGAAGGCCTGCACGCCTTCCAACGAGAACTGACGACTCTGATCGCGCCTCGACCTCGGGTCAAGGCGCTGCAACACGAATGGAGGCAGGTGTAATAAGCGATGGCAACAACAAAGAACGGCAGCCGGCACAACGGCCGAACGCCAAAAACCACTGGCGTTCGCCGCGATGCCGGGTCGCGCCGCAAGGTCCGGGTCGCGATCCTCGGCGTAGGTAACTGCGCCTCGTCGCTGGTCCAGGGTATCGAGTATTACCGCGATGCGAAGCCCGGAGCCTCGGTCCCGGGCCTGATGCACGTCGACCTGGGCGGCTACCACATCAAGGATATCGAGTTCTCCGCCGCCTTCGACATCGACAAAGAAAAGGTCGGCAAGGACCTGTCGGACGCGATCTTCTCCGGGCACAACAACACCGTCAAGTTCGCGGAGGTCCCTCACCTGGGCGTCAAGGTCGAGCGCGGCATGACCCACGACGGACTCGGGAAGTACCTCTCGGAGATCATCACCAAGGCCCCCGGCCCGACGGCTGACATCGTCGGCATTTTGAAGGCGACCAAGACCGATGTCGTGGTGAATTACCTTCCGGTTGGGAGCGAAGAGGCGGTCAAGTGGTATGCGGAGCAGGTGCTCGAGGCCGGCTGCGCGTTCGTCAACTGCATGCCGGTCTTCCTCGCGCGCGAGCCCTACTGGCGCGGGCGCTTCGAGAAGCGCGGCATCCCGATCATCGGCGACGACATCAAGTCGCAGGTCGGCGCAACCATCGTCCATCGCGTGCTGACCCGGCTCTTCGAGGATCGGGGCGTCAAGCTGGAGCGAACCTACCAGCTGAACTTCGGCGGCAACACCGACTTCCTCAACATGTTGGAGCGGGAACGCCTGGTGTCGAAGAAAATCTCAAAGACGAACAGCGTCAAGTCGCAGATGAAGGTCGATATCGGCGCGGACAACATTCACATCGGGCCGTCCGACTACGTGCCCTGGCTGGGCGATCGCAAGTGGGCCTACATCCGGCTGGAAGGCCGCTCCTTCGGCGACGTCCCCCTCAACGTCGAGCTCAAGCTCGAGGTCTGGGACTCTCCGAACTCCGCCGGTGTCGTGATCGACGCCATCCGCTGCTGCAAGCTTGGCCTCGACCGCAAGCTGGGCGGAGCCCTCGATGGGCCGTCGTCGTACTTCATGAAATCACCGCCAACCCAGGTCACGGACGGGGTTGCCCACCAGCTGACCGAAGCCTTCATCGCCGGGACGCCCGTCGACGGCAAGGCCGACGAGCGCGCCCAGGCCGTTCCCGCCCGGGAAGCGACCGCTCGGCGCTAATGCTCCTCCCTCGGCTCTTCAGGCTGGGGAACTGGGTCATGCGGGCGCTTCCGCCTGGGGTTCGCTACCCCCTCGCGGCGGTTACCGGGCGCTGCGCGTTTTACCTGATGCCGCGACGCCGCCGAGTGGCCTTCGAGAACTTCGGGCAGGTCCTCGGCTTGCCGTGGGACGACCCGTTGGTGAAGCGGACCGCGCGGCATGCCTTCGGCAACTACTTCAAGATGTTCGCCGACTTCATGTTGATGGACACCCTCAAGCCCGAACAGATCCGACGCATGGTCCGTCCTCAGGGCATCGAGCGGATCGACGCGGCTCTCGCCCAGGGCAAGGGCGTGGTGGTCGTCACCGCCCACGTTTCGAATTGGGACATCCTGGCCGCCGCCTCCGCGGTGTACGGGTACCCGATCAGCGCTGTGACCAACGATCTACCCAGCGGTGGCCTCAACGAGTTGGTGATCGCCTCCCGCGAGCGGATCGGGATGAAGATGATCGGGCTCGGCCCCGGCAGTCTGCGCCAGATCATCAAGGCGCTCGGAAGAAATGAGCTGGTGGCGCTCGCAAGCGACCTGTACAGTGGTGATCGTGGCGTCCGCGTGCCTTTCTTCAACCGGCCCGCAATGTTCCCCTCAGGCCCGGCTGCTCTCGCGTTGAAGACTGGCGCGCCGATCCTGCCCGTCTGGTGCCGGCGTCAGCCCGATAACCTCTATATCGCCGAAGTGGAGGCGCCCATCGAAGTCAGCCGCACCGGCAACACCCAACGCGACATCCAGGTGACGACGGAGCGGATCGTGCAGTTCTTCGAACGGATCATCCGCCGCGAGCCCGACCAGTGGCTGGTTTTCCTCCCCGTCTGGCGGCTGGAGCAAGCGCCGCAGAGTCCGGGCTCACCCATGCAACCGGTCCTCGACCCGTCGTGATGACCTATCTCGGATTCCGGCTGATCGAGGGCATCCTCGCGCGCTTGCCACGGCGGCTCGCGTATGCGATCGGTGTGGTCACGAGCACGCTGGCGTTCCCCTTGCTCGCCCGTCAACGCAAGGCCCTCGAGTCGAATCTGCACCACGTCTTGCCCGAGATGCCCGGGCCGCAGCTCCGCAAGCTCGCCTGGCGCAACTGGCTCAACTACACGAAGGCCTGGATCGATTTCTTCAAGATCCCTCGCATGGACCGCCGCAAGCTCGGCACCCTACTGACCCCGTATGGACTCGAAAATCTCGACGCCGCGATGGCCGGTGGTAAGGGCGTCATCGTGGTGGCACCGCACATGGGATCGTGGGAACTGGCCGCGGCCAGCTGGGCGGCCACCTTCGGTGAGATCGGAGTCATGGTGGAGCAAATCGAACCGCGCCGGCTCTTCGATCACGTGTCGAGCCTTCGCTCGCGAATGAACATCCGCGTGATCCCACTGAGCCGCACCGGCGCTCGGGACATCATGCGGATGCTGAAGGAGCACCGGATGGTGGTGCTCGCCATGGATCGTGACATTTTGAACACCGGCCGGCAGTTCAAGTTCTTCGGCCGTCTCACGTCGTTTCCCACCGGTCCCGTCGAGATCGCCCTCAAGACCGGGGCGCCGATCCTGCCCGCCTTCTGCATCCGGGACGCCGATGACGCCTACATCGCCATTGGGGAGCCGCCACTCTTCCTCACCCCAGGTGAAGATCACCGGGCAGACGTACGAGGTGCCATGGAACAGATCCTGGCCACGTTTGAACGGTATATAAAGAGGTATCCGGACCAGTGGCACGTACTCGAGCCAATCTGGCCGGAGAAGCCCGTCGTCCCGGCCGTCACCATTCCGTCACCGCCGGCGCAAGCCGCAGTGGGCGATTAAGGAGGATCTCGTGGGCAAAGCCGATTTTCACATCCATACCTCGTTGAACGACGGTACCGCCACCGTCCGGGAGGTGCTCGACTACGTTCGCGACCGCACCGATCTGGACGTGATGGCGATCACCGACCACGACCGCCTCACCGGGAGCTACCAGGCGCTCGAGATGGCTAATGAGTATCGCTTCGAGGTGGTGAGCGGCTGCGAGATCACCACGCTGCACGGGCACCTGCTGGCGCTCTTCATCGACAAGCCCATCCCCATGTGGCGTCCGCTCGATTGGACGATCGGCAAGATCCACGAGCAGGGCGGGCTGGCGATCGCGGTCCACCCCTTCTCCATGCTTACCCGGAGCATTGGATTTCGCTCGTTCGACGGCATCATGAAGCATCCGTCACCTGACATCTACTTCGATGCGGTGGAGACCTTCAACCCTTCCGTCGCCGGTCGGACCTGCGCCGCGAAGATCGATCGCCTGAACAAGAGCCGCTTCCACCTTCCGGAGGTCGGCTGCTCCGACAGCCACCACCTCCAGGGAATCGGCACCGGGTTCACGACCTTCCCCGGCAAGAGCGCACAGGACGTGAAGAAGGCCCTCCTGGCAAGCCAGACGAAGGCATTCGGGGAGTACTGGGATTTCGTGACGCATCGTCGTATCGCCCAGCTGAAGTTCCGGCGCATCGGCCGCAACTGGGCCCGCATGGGGCGGTCCGCCGTTCGAGCTTTCGCCCGAGGCTAGGGAAGTGAGGGGAAGTCGCTGATGAAGGTCGGCCTCGTGTCGGCCTATGACTACGCACATCCGGGTGGGGTCACCGAGCACGTCCGATATCTCGCGGCCGGACTAAGGCGACGTGGTCATGACGTCACCGTGTTTGCGCCCTGCTCGGACAAGGAGCTTGCGGATCGTGACAGCGACTTCATTCGCGTCGGCCGGCCCTTCCCCATCCCCATGCACGGTTCCGTGGCCCGCATCACCGTCAGCCTGCATCTCACCAACAAGATCAAACATTATGTCCGAGACGGCGGCTTCGATGTCCTTCACTACCACGAGCCGCTGATGCCGGTGTTGCCGGTTACCGCACTGCGGTTCTCGAAGACGATCAATATCGGGACCTTTCACGCCTTCGCCCGCTCCAACATCGGCTATTACTACGGCAAGCCGCTGCTGAAGCGCTATGTCCGGCGGCTTCATGCGCGGATCGCCGTCTCGAATCCGGCCCGCGAGTTCGTGCGCCAGTATTTTCCGGGCGATTATCGCGTCATCCCGAACGGGATCGACGTCAAGCGCTTCCAGAACCAGGCCCCCTACCCCGAGCTGCGTGACGGCATGTGCAATCTGCTCTTCGTCGGCCGGCTGGAGTACCGCAAGGGCCTCGGTTACCTGTTGCGCGCCTTCGCTCAGCTCAAGCCGCAGTACCCGAACCTGCGCCTCATCATCGTCGGCGACGGGCCGCTGCGACGCTGGTACGGCAACTTCCTGGCCCGTAAGCAGCTCGATGATGTCGTGATGGCCGGCTACGTGCCCGCGTCCGACCTGCCGCGTTACTACGCCAGTTGCGACATCTTCTGCTCACCGGCGACCGGCGATGAGAGCTTCGGTATCGTCCTGCTGGAGGCGATGGCGTCGGGCAAGCCGATCGTCGCCACCAGCATCGACGGCTTCCGTGAGGTCGTCACCCACGGCCGAGACGGGCTGCTGGTCGAGCGCAAGAGCCGCCGCCAACTGTCCTACGCCCTGCAGACGCTGATCAACAATCCAGCACTCCGCCAGGAGATGGGCCAGGCCGGACTTCAGAAGGCACGCCGCTACGACTGGGAGCGCATCATCGACGAGGTCACGGACGTCTATCGCCAGGCGCTCGACCACGCGCAACCGGCGCCATCGGCGCGTCTCGAGCCGAGTCTGAGTCCGCGCTGATGTTTACCCAGAAATTCCAGGCATGGGTACGCCGCTGGGCGGAGCGCTTCGTCAGCGTCTTCCGCGAATCGCCGATCACGCCGAACATGCTGACGCTCTTCGGCCTGGTCATCACCGGCGCAGGCGCCTTCCTCGTCGCCATCAATCAGTTGCTGCTGGGCGGCCTGGTGCTCACCGTCGCCGGTTTCTTCGATGTCTTCGATGGCGCCCTCGCCCGCGCCGCAGGCAAGGTCTACCGCTACGGCGCCTTCCTCGACTCCACCGTCGACCGCTATTCCGAAGGCGTCGTCTACCTGGGAATCTTGATCTACTTCCTGCGACAGCACGACGGGCTGCAGCCGATCATCGTCTTGATCGCTCTGGCCGGCTCATTCCTCGTCAGCTACGTGCGGGCGCGAGCGCAAAGCCTGGGCTTCACCTGCGACGTGGGCATCCTTGCCCGACCCGAGCGAGTCGTCATCATCGTGGCGGGCCTGCTGCTCGAGTCGTTCGGCCTCAAGGTCGGGTCCTGGACGCCATTGACGCTCGCACTACTCATCCTGGCGGTGGGTACCAACTTCACCGCGGTCCAGCGCGTCTGGGTCGTCTGGCAGCAGAACCGGGCTGAGCTACGGGCCACCCGTGGGCAGGCCGCCCCATCGCCCACCGACAAACCTCGCGAACCGCAACCGGTCCGGGCGGCCATGCGGCGCTTCTTCGAGAACCTGGGTAATCCCTGACCCGTTCGTCGGCGGGTCGCGCCACTCGGTATCATGTGGGCGTGCAGGTCGCCATCTATGCCGACCACGATCCGGGCGGCAAGAAATTCATCGCCACCCTGAAGCGTCGCCTCAAGAATGAAGAGATCCGCGCCTGGCAGATCCAGAAGTTGGCGCCCTTCACGCTGGTGCACGCCGGCGATCGCTACACGAAGATCCGCGTGACCTTCGTACCGGCCGGAACGCCCAGCTTCAGTCGCGCTGCCAGGGCCGGCCTGCTGGGCGCCTTCAAGAACCCAGAGCCGACGCTGCTCGCCACCATCTCGGCCGGGCCGTCCGCCGACCGCGTGCTGGGCTTCGTGGTCGGCATGCTGACCCGCCACGCCGAGCCGCTAGGCGTGTCGGGCGTCGGCATCCCCCTGACCGGGTAAGCCTCGAGCCGCTAGCTCGTCTCGGTCTCGGTGGCCACGCCGCCGCGCAAACCGAAGAGATGCTTCTGCCACGCGAGGTAGATCACGATCGCGACGTTGATCAGCAAGATGCCGATGCGCACCGGCGTCTGTCGGTTGAGCACCTCGCTCACCTCCAGGGGGATGCCGATGCAACCGGCGATCACCGTGAGGTACTCGGCCCAACGGCGTCGCCGCGCCAGCCCGACCGCTTCCGTCAGCTCCAGGACCCCGAAGAGGACCGCACCGATCCCGATGAGCAGCACGGTCCGCGAGGAAAACCCGCCGATAGGACGAAGGATGGTGCTCAGGAGCCGAGGAATCAATCGCCGCTCAGGGTTGACGTCGAGCTCGGCCACCCACTGGCGAACCAGCGACACCACACTGCGGCTCCGGGTCAGCAGCGCGATCCCCAGGATGAAGACCAGCGTGCCGCGGATGGCGCGTTCAAGGATGATCAAGCGCACGATGGTGTCGACCGGCTGCGTTTCCCGCCCAAGCTCGCGCTTGGCCTCCTGCCAGAAGGTCACTGCGGGAGCGCCTCCAGCAGGCGATTGAGATCCTCGTCGCTGTTGTAGTAGTGGGGCGAGGCGCGCAGGAAATCACTGCGCAGTGAAAGGATGACGCCGGCCTCGCGTAAGCGAGTATGCAGCTCGGCCGGGACCATCCGGGGGTGGCGGAACGACACAATGCCACAACGTTCGGATGGCAGCGTAGGTTTCAGCACCAGCTCATAACCCCGGCGCGGGAGCTCGTCGCGCAACCGATCGGCGAGCCGAAGGACGACGTCTTCCACCGTCGGCGGGCTGGCCCGCAGCAGGAGATTGACCGCCGCGCCCATCCCGAGAATGCCTGGATAATTGGGCGCCGCCTCTTCGAAGCGGCGGGCGTCCGGCTTCAGCGTGATGTCATAGTCGAAGTACTCCTCGTCACGGACCACGCTGTCGGTGCCGATCGTGACCGGGCTGAGTCGCTCCAGCATCCGCGGTCCCACGTAGGCGAAGCCCACGCCGATGGGGCCCAGCAGCCATTTCTGCGCACCCGCGCACAGGAAGTCAACGGGCGTCGCCGAGAGGTCCAGGCGCATAGCACCGACCGCCTGGATCGCGTCCACCACGAGCAAGACGTCGCGGCCTTTGAGCGCCGCACCGAGGGCTCCGAGGTCGGTCCGAAACCCGCTCCAGAACTGGACTGCGCTGATGGCGAGCACGCGAGTCCGCTGATCGCAGAGCCGCACCAGGGCCTTGACGTCGATCCGGCCGTGCGCGGGACGGTAGAGGCGCAGGTCGACACCTTTTCGCTTGAGGCCCATCCACGGGTAGATATTGGCCGGAAATTCCCCATCGACGCCCACGATGTTGTCACCTGTCTCCCAGTCGAGGCCGGCCGCGACGAGACCAAGCCCGGCGGTCGTGTTCTTCGTAAACGTGATCGATTCCGGCCCGACCGCCAGCAACTCCGCGACCCGGCCGCGCACCTGAGTGCGAAACCGCGCCCAGTGCGCCAGGTCGAAGGGTTCCTCCGTCATGCGGCCGAGGAACACGTCCATCGTGGAGCGGACCGGCGTCGCCAGCGGGGCGATGGACGCGTGATCGAGATATGCGTAGCGGCGCGTGATCGGATAAAGCGCTCGCATCTCCTGCGGCGTGAGCGGCATACCTTGGGCACACTACACTAGGCATGTTGGGCGAGGCGACCACCATTGATCTCTCCGACTTCGAGCGGGTCGACATGCGCGTCGGCCGGGTCCTTCTGGCCGAGCCCTTTCCGGAAGCCCGCAAGCCGGCCTACAAGCTTCGCATCGATTTTGGCCCGCTCGGCATCCGGCGGTCCAGCGCCCAGCTGACGGCGCACTACACGCCGGACGAACTGCGCGGCAAGCTGGTCATCGCCGTGCTCAACTTTCCCCCGCGGCAGATCGGTCCGGTGCGTTCCGAGGTGCTGGTCCTGGGCGTGCCCGATCCGGACGGCGCCGTGGTCCTGCTCGAGCCAAGCCTCGACGTTCCTCTCGGGGGTCGCGTCTTCTGAGCGTGCCGCCGCTGACGCCCTACCTCGTCAGTGAATGGCACGATCCGGCGACCGGCGCCCGCGGATGGTTCGTCATCGATCGGCTGGTTGGCGGGATGTGCTCCGGTGGCATCCGCATGCGTCCAGGCGTCACGGTCGACGAGGTCACCCAGCTAGCCCGGATCATGTCCCACAAGATGGCCGTCCTCGACATCCCGTACGGCGGCGCGAAATCAGGAATCGACTGCGATCCGGCGTCTCCGCAGGCGCCCGCGGTGCTGCGCGGTTTCGTCGAGGCCATCCGCCCCTTCATCGCCGAGCGCTACGCAACGGGGGCCGACCTGGGCACGCGCGAGGACGACATCATCGCGGCCTGCCAGCTGGCCGGGCTGACCCATCCGCTCCAGGCCGGGTTCAAGTCCGAAGGCGGCGCCGGGCTCAGCCGCGTCAAACAGGCGCTGGCGCTTGCCAGTGAAGGCAACCCGATCACCGAGCTGATCGCCGGCTACGGGGTCGCGGAATGCACCACCGAGGCGACCGAGGTGCTCGGGCTGCCGCTGAAGGGCGCGACGGTCGCGCTCCAGGGATTTGGCAACGTTGGGGGTGCCGCAGCCCGTTACCTGGACCGGGCCGGGGTCCGCATCAGTGTGGTGGCCGACATCGAAGGAACGATCGTCGACGAGAACGGCCTCGATGTCCCGCACCTGCTCTCGATCCGCGACCGCTTCGGCCGCGTCGACCGGCGACGTCTGAAGCCGGGCGCGCGTTGCGAGCCGGAGCCCGCCTGGCTCAGCCATCGGGTCGACATCATGATCCCGGCGGCGATCGGGAACGCGATCCGCGCCGACAACCAGGCGGGCATCAACTGCCGCCTGCTGGTCGAAGCCGCGAACAACCCGGTCACGGCCGACGCTGAGGCGCAACTGGAACGTCGCGGCATCACGATCCTGCCGGACTTCGTCGCCAACGCCGCCGCCGCGTTTCTCTTCTGCGGCCTGCTGGAAAAACGCCTGGAGCCAAACCTCGATTCGATCTTCACGGTCACCAGCCGCCAGCTCCGCAGCACCACGCGCGAGCTCCTCGAGCGGGCAAGGCGGGAGGGCGTCTCGAACCGTCGTGCCGCCGAGGAGATCGCCGAAGCGCGGCTGCGGGCGCATCGCCCCTAGCGTGACGTTCTCTCAGTGCTGGTGGCGCTGCGCGTGGCGGCGCAACATGCAATCGTCCATGACCACGTCGAGACCGCTGGCGCGCGCCCGCGCGGCGGCGTCCTCGTCGACGACGCCGTCCTGCAGCCAGACCGCGCTCGCCTTGATGGCAATGGCGTCGTCAACGATCGGTCCGACGAACTCCGACCGTCGAAAGATCTCGACCACGTCGACCGCTTCCGGGATCTGCCGCAGACTCGCGTAGGCGCGCTCACCGAGCACTTCATCGACGTGGGGATTCACCGGAATGATGCGATAGCCTGCTCGTTGCAAGTAGCGCGCGACGCCGTGGCTCGGGCGCCGCGTGTCCGGACTGAGGCCGACCACGGCGATCGTTCGGGCCGACGCCAGGATCTTGTCGGCAACATCGGTCGGCTGCCGGTCCACTGGCATCCACTCTACAGGCGAAACTCGAGCAACCCTCGCCTAGAATTCGGACCGTGGCACCCCTGGCCCGGATCTCGCCGATCCCGACGCAAATCGTCGACGCCTTCCGGGTGGTGGCCCCGGCGGTCGAGTCGTTTGCCCGCGAGCACGACCTGCTGATCGACCGCTACCGCCGGGGAAAGGGCAGCTGGGAGCTTCGCTTTGCGCGCCGTCTGGGTGGCCAGGCGGTCCTCACCATCAGCTACCGGGAACGCACCGGCCATGTCCTCGACGTCAGCGCGACCTGGTGGCTCGACGACCGCGCAGCGCAGACGCGGCGGCTGCGGTCGGAGAAGATTGGCGTCTACGACCGGCGTGCGCCGTCGGCCGCCCTCGTACAGCAGCTCGAAACGGGGCTGGCGACCGTCGACGGCTGGACGCTGTCCGATCTGGGTCCGCCGCGTGGTCCGTTTCCCGCTGCCGCAGCAGCCGCCCCCGGCGTGGAAAGGGCGGCGAGATTGTCACCCCGATGAGTGATGCCGGCGACGATCGCGCCGCCGAGGACGAGCTGCGGCTCGCGTTCGGCCGGGCGATCGGGTTCACGCTGGCGGCGCTGCTGCTGCTGGTCGGCGGCGCGATCCTGCTGATCCTGATCGCGGCCGCGTTCTTCCGCTTCGCGTTCGGCGGCTAGAGGGCTCGGTCGCTGACGCGCTCGAGCGGCCGGGCCGTCGAGGACGGCGGCGGATCCACGGCGTCGGGATGAAGAATTCCCGCCATGATCTCCACGCTCTCGACCAGGCGGGGACCGGGTCGGCTGAAGAAGGCGTTGCCGTCGACCACCCACGTCTCCGCCCGGAGCGCATCGAAGCAGCCGCGTGCTGCCTCGACCTCGCGCAGGCTGCGCTCGAGGGAGAAGCCGCACGCCATGACGACCACGACCTCGGGATCGGCTTTCATCACCTCCTCCCAACGGAGCGGGTACGCAGGTTGGCGCGCAACCCCCAGCCGCTCGTCGCCGCCCGCGATGGTGACGAGCTCCGGTGTCCAGTGACCACAGTTGAAGGGTGGGTCGACCCACTCGAGGCAGACCACCCTTCGCGCACGCCGTCCGGCGACACGCTGCTCGACGCTCGCAACGCGCCGGCGAAGAGCATCGCAGACGTCCTCCGCGGCATCAGGCCGGCCGACCAGGCGGCCGACGAAGAGGATGTTCTGGAAGACGTCCTCGAGGCTCTCCGGCTCGAGCGAGACGAGCTGGGGCGACGACCCCAGCCGGCGCGCGGCCCGTTCCACGATTGGGTAGGAGACGGCGCAGACCTCGCACAATTCCTGCGTCAGGATCAGATCGGGGTGGAGCGCCGCCAGCAGGTCGGCGTCGAGCGCGTAGATGCTGCTCCCCTGGTGGACGAGCTCTCGAATGTGATGATCCACCTCCGCTCCGGTGCTCGCGGCGGAGAGCACACTCCTTGTCAGCACCGGCTTGGTCCGGACCGACTCCGGGAAATCGCACTCGTGCGTGACAGCCACCAACTCGTCCTCGAGGCCGAGCGAACAGACGATTTCGGTGGCGCTGGGCAGCAGCGAGGCGATCCGCATTCAGCGATGGGCCGGGACGAAGGGGTTCAACAACATTTCTTCTTCGATCGTCGTGCTGGGTCCATGCCCGGGGTAGACGACGGTCTTCGGTGGCAGGCGGTAGAGCACATTGCGGATGCTGAAGACGATTTTCTGCGTATCGCCGCCCGGCAGGTCGGTCCGGCCGATGCCACGCTGAAACAGGGTGTCGCCCGCAAAGCAGTCCAACCCGAAGAGAAAGCAGACCGAACCCTGCGTGTGGCCCGGCGTGTGCAGGACTCGCAGACTGATGTCCTGGAACATCAGCGTCGCATCGTGGGCGAGCCTGGTGTCGACGGAAAATCGCCCAAAGCCGGCGGGCACAAAGGGCATTTGAGCGAACCGCTCCCAATCGAGAATGGCGAGATCGTCCGGGTGCATGGCGATCGGCGCACCCGTTTCCTTATGCAAGGCGGGCACACCGCCGACGTGGTCGATATGCCCGTGGGTCACCAGGATCTGCTCCAGCGTTAGTCCCTCCTGACGAAGCCACTCAAGGACGCGGTCGACCTGCAGCCCCGGATCGACGGCCAGCGCCGAGGTGGTGTCGCGGCGCCGGATCAGATAGCAGTTCTCACCGAAGAGATCGTCAGGAAATACGGAGACCGCGAGCTTTTCTCGAAGGGCCTCGGCCGGCGTCATCCGACGCCGATCTCCCAGGAGGCCGACGTCAGCACCTCCGGTTCGGTATCGGTGACGAGCACCATTTCCTCGAGACGAACGCCACCCCAGTCCGGAATGTAGATGCCCGGCTCGTTGGTGATGACCATGCCAGCACGCAGGGCGGTGTGATCGGTGGGCGACAGGAAGGGCCGTTCGTGCACCTGCAATCCGATCCCATGGCCCAGGCCGTGGCCGAAGGCGTGCGCCTCAGCGGCGAGCACCTCGTGGGCCCGGCGGTCGATAACGTCCGCGGTCACACCCGGTTTCATGAGGGCCATCGATGCGAGCTGCGCAGTGCGCACCGCCTCGATCACGCGGGCTTGCTCGCTGCTGGGCTCACCTATCACGATCGTCCGGGTGGTGTCGCTGTGGTAGCCGGCGCCGGTCGCGCCGAAGTCGACCACCACCATGTCGCCGCGCTCGAGCACCCGGTCGGAGGCGCGGCCGTGCGGCAGCGCACCCCGTTCCCCGGCTGCCACGATCGTCTCGAAGGCTGCACCCTCGGCCCCCAGCTCGCGGAAGGTCTGCTCCAGCAGGAACGCGACATCCCGTTCGCGCAACCCCGGGCGAATGGCGGAGCGAACCCGATCGAAGGCGCGGCCGGCGATCGCGGCGACGGCGCGAAGCAGCGCGACCTCCTCGGCACTCTTGATGATGCGGAGCTCTTCCACCAGCCCGGTTGTGGGGATCAGCGTCAGCTCCGGCGGTAGGGCTGCCACGAGTCGCTGATGTTGATCAACCGTGGTCTGCTGCGACTCGAAGCCGACGCGGCACAGGCCCAGTGCCTTGAGCCGCTCAGAGACCAACGCCCAGAGGCCGTGTGAAGGGCCCGATCGCACGAGGGTGAATCCAGGGGCCTCGGCTTCCATCTGCAGCCAGTAGCGGCTGTCGCCCAGGATTTCTGCCGCGCTGGTGCCGATCACCAGGTACCCCAGGCTGCCGCTGAACCCGGAGAGATAGCGGATATTCTCAGGGCCGGTTACCACCAGTCCGTCGAGCTCGAGATCGACCAGTCGACCTCGCAGCGCCGCGAGCCGTCGTGCGGATTCGTCAGCGCGCATCGGGGCTCATGATACGGAGCGCCTAAACTGTCTCCCCGCTTTTTCACGCCGGAGCGGGGCCCCATACGACACCCGCGTCAAGCGACGCCTTCCGGCCGTGCGGAGCCCAGCGAGCTGAGTGGCTCGGTTGCCACTTGGGCGAGCTGCCCGAGCAGGTCCATCCCCGCAGTGAGCGGCTCGGCCCGGTAGATGGCGACCGCCCCCCAGATCGCGCCGCGCTGCGCCATCGGCGTCGCGACCGCCGCCCCCGCAGGGGGATCGGCGCCATGCAGCAGGTGCCGGGACCACCGACTCTGTCGCAGGTCGTGGATCACGACCGGTTTTTCCGTGTAGAGCGTCCACTCGAGCAGGGCCTCGAGCACCGGCGCGAGCTCCTCCAGGCGGTCGGGCCGTCCGGGTAGGGCAAAGCTGTCCCGGTTCCACCGGCCATCCGCGTCCCAGAACACGACCATGCCGCTTGCGGCCTCGAGCATCTGCAGCGCGCGACCGAGCAGCAGGTTGGCCGCCATCTCGCGGACATGGCTCGTCTGGACGACCGGGTCCGACTCCCGGGCCGGCGCAGGCAGGCGATCCACTCTGGCTGCTTCCTCCTGTCTTCAAGCCTAACCGGCGGTCCAGAGGCTGGCAAGATCATCGCGCTGAGTGGCTCTTGACACCTCATGAGTTTTGCGTAAGTCTGACTTCGGGAATGGCCGGTTTGCGGCCTGGGAGGGTACACGTGACAGAGTCAGACGGACCACACATCGAGTCGACGCCAGCCATCGCCGCGGAGGAGCCTCCGCCCCCCGCGCCCGACGTCGCGCGTCGGGGATCGGGGCGCCGCTGGCTGATCATCGGAGGGATTGCGCTGGTCTTCCTGTTGATCATCGGTTACGTTCTCGGCGGGGCCGCGGCGGCAGGCGGCCCGGTTGCGCGGGCCGACACTGCCTTGCACACTGCGGTCAGCCACAACAACGATATGGTCGACAGCTTCAACAACGATCCGTTCAAAGGCATCGATCTCAAATCCGCCAACGTCACCATCCCGACGGTCAAGGCCGCGCTGGCGACCGATAAGGACAAGGTCGCGAAATGGCAAGCACTGGTCTTAAGCGATCGCACCGCCTTGCAGCAGGTTCGCCCTGACCTGAAGAGTTCTCTGCTGACGCTGCCCGAGCAGGGTACGCTCGACCGGCATCGTCAGCGGGTCGAGGCCGCATTGTCGGCACTGAACTCGGCCCAGCAGGGCATCGATCTTTATAGGAAGGAGTTCGCCTTCCTCGACCCCTTCCTCGATGCGATGGCCGGCTTTGATGCGATTGGGCAGGCGGGGACCGCGAACGATCTGGCCGGGGTGAAGGCGCAGTTGCCAGGCACCGGCGCCAACATGCAGAAGGCGATTACATTAGCCCAGCCGCCAGCCGTCCCAGCCGAGCTCGGACCCGCCCTCAAGTCGATCCAGCAGGTGCTGACTGACCTCCAAGCGCTGGTTGCGGCGGCCGATGCGAACGACGCCGCGGGGGCTCAAAAGGCCGCGGCCGCACTCGAAGCCGACGCCGCCGTGCTGGATAAGTACGACTGGACATCCGTTGACACCGCGAGCACAGCACTCTTCCAGCCGCTGATCGACGCCTACAACCGGGACATGAAGGTCGCGGCCGGCAACTAACCGGTAGGGTTGCGGCCGCCACCGGCTGGCGAGCGCCAGCGCCGGTCGAGGAGCAGCGTCAGGATGAAGACGACGACGCCCAGGCGGATCGCGGTATCCGCCAGGTTGAAGTTGGTCGGCCAGAGGTGCACCTCGATAAAGTCGACGACGCTCCCCAGGCGCAGGCGGTCGATGAGATTGCTGGTGGCTCCGCCGGCCACCGCGCCGAGGGCGGCGGCGCCGAGCACGCCAGGTGCGCCGCGCAGCACGATGGCGGCGACGGCAATGATCACCAGGGTGGATGCCACGACAAAGAGCAGGTTATGACCACGGAGGAGGCCAAGGCTGGCGCCCGAGTTGCCGGTCAGTTTGAACCACAGCCAACCGGGGATCACCGTGAGCTCGTGCTCGGGCTGAAGCGACGCCTGAGCCCATGCCTTGCTGGCCTGATCGACGGCCACCATCAGCAGTGCGATTGTTCCGGCTGCCCAGGCATTGCGAGCTCGCGGCATTCCGGCAGCCATGCTACCGGGCGCCCGGGTCAGCCGGTCGGCTATGGGGTCCCGGTTATGTGGGGCAAGGTCGTCGGGACGCTCGTTGGGCTCGTGGCGGTGGGCGCAGCGCTGGGGTTGCCCGGGCTGATCGACGAGCCGGGGGTGGCGGGGGTGGCGGCGACCTGAAGGGCCCGAGCGGCGTCCTCGCGCGCTTTCGTAATGGCGGTCACAGCGCTGGGGTCGGTCACCTGGCCCAGCAGGCTGGCAAGCTGGGCGTCATGCGTGGCGATCGCCTGGCGCAGGCGGCGCTCCATGGCGGCCCCGGCCGGCGGGTCGCTTTGCTTCTCCGCCTTGACCACGAGCGCGGCGTCGTAGAGCTGGCTGTCTAATGCGCTGAGCGCCCGGCTGGCCAGATCCAACCGGTGACGCGCGATCATCGCTTCCGACTCGGTCAAGCGGGTTCGGGCAAGGTCGAGGTGGTAGGGGAGTCTGTCTGAGGGACTGAAGATCAATCCGCCCCGCACATTCTCGAGCACGCCTTTCAGCGGGTAGATGGGCGAATCCGGGAGGCTATCGGCGGATGCCGCGAGGGCACCGGCCACCAGCAGTACGGCGGCGGCGAGCACCCCAACCACCAGGCGCCGGAATGGGTGAGCGCGTGATCGTGCGGCGGTCGACTGCTCGACCGCCGCCAACACCAGGTTCCAGCCCCGAATCTTGGCGCTCGGCGGGGCCACGAAGGGATCGACGGCGCGCAGCCGTTCCGCCAGCCGCTCCAACCGCTGGACTTCGGGCGTCACTTGGCGGTCCTCCCCTGCAGGGCACGCTCGAGCGAACCCAACGCCCGGTGCTGTAAGGCCTGCACGGCGCCGACCGATTTGCCCATGATGGCGGCGACTTGATTGGCGGTCAGGTCCTGGAAGAACCGAAGGATCAGGACCTGTTGCTGCTCATCGGTCAGGTCGCGGATCGCGACGTGCAGGTCATCGTTCGACAGTTGCTCGACCGCCAGCTCGGACGGGTCCGCCGATTCTAGGGGCGGCGCCTGCTCGAGGGAAACGAGCGACATCTTCCCCTGCCGGCGGTAGTGATCGATGGTGGCGTTGTGCGCGATCCGGTACACCCAGGAAGAGAAGGCGACGCCCTCGTCTTGGAATAGATCGAGGCGAGTCAGGCTTTTTGTCATGGTCTCGATTGCCAGATCCTCCGCGTCCTCCGCGCGCCCGAGGCGTGCGTAAACATAGTTGTAGATGCGGTCGAAGTAGCGCTCATAGAGGCTTCGGGCGGCGTCCTGGTCCCCTCTCCGGACCCGTTCGATGAGGGGGCGATCGTCGTCGGACGCCGCCTTGCCCGGTGCGCGCATTGGGTGCCATTATGGGCGCTGCCGAGATCGACACGCGGCCGCCACTTCACCCTGAGCTCACCCATCATTACCCTTTAATACGCGCGACCGGGGCCATGGCATATTGGCGTGCGAAACCGTGACGAGGCTGTTGCGAGCCAGTCCTCGGAATGCCCCGCTCAGACGACCACGATCGAGCCGGCGTCCCCCTCGGTCAGCTCGCCGACCACGGCACCCAATACCCGCTTGGCCTGAAGTGCCGCGAGCAGCGGCTCGACATCCTTCGCGGCGATGGCGATCAGCAGCCCGCCGGAGGTCTGGGCGTCGCAGAGCAATGTCTGGCGGCCGAGCGGCAGGTGCGCGGGCCATCGGACACGTGAGGCCAGAAACTGCTCGTTCCTACGCGTGCCGCCCGGCACCTCGCCCGCATCGGCCAGCATCTCGGCGTCCGGGAGCATCGGGACCGACGCGGCGTCGACGCGCGCGGCGAGGCCCGACGCCCGGGCCAGGTAGTGGAGGTGTCCCAGCAGGCCGAAGCCGGTGATGTCGGTGGCGGCGTGGATATCGACCGTCGCCATCGCGTCGGCGGCGTCGCGGTTGAGCCGCAGCATCCCCTCGATGGCCGCCGCGGCCGAGGCCGGCGGCGCCACGTCATGCTTGATGGCGGTGGTGATCACGCCGGTGCCCAGCGGCTTGGTCAGCACCAGCCGGTCGCCCGGTCGCCCGCCACGGTTGCGCCGCACGCGGTCCGGGTGGACCGTGCCGGTCACGGCGAGCCCATACTTGGGCTCGCGGTCGTCGATGCTGTGGCCGCCCAGGATATCGATCCCCGCCTCGCGGACTTTGTCCAGGCCGCCCAGCAGGATGTCGGCCAGGAGTTCCGGCCCCAGCTCCTTGATGGGAAAGGCGACCAGGTTGACCGCCATCAAGGGCTGTGCGCCCATCGCATAGATGTCGCTCAGCGCGTTGGCGGCCGCGATCGCCCCGAAGGTATAGGCGTCATCGACGATGGGCGTGAAGAAGTCGGTGGTGACCACCAGGGCAAGGTCCGGTCGGAGGCGGTAGACCGCGGCGTCATCGCCGGTCTCCTGCCCAACCAGAACGTCGGGGTTGTCGAGCCGTGGCGGCAAGTGGCTCAAGACCTGAGCCAGGTCCTCAGGACCGATCTTGCAGGCTCAACCCGCTCCGTGCGACCACTGCGTGAGCCGCACTTTCTCCACGGTACTCATCATTTGCACTGTACTCGACACCTGTTACCGTCACCTCAGTGGAGGTGACGTTTCTCGGGACGGGTGCGGCCTTCTCCCCGCACGCCTACAACGCGGCCATCCTCGTCGACCGAACCATCCTGATGGACGCGGGCGCCCCGCTCACGGTCCACCTGCCGAAGGCCGGCGTGTCGCTCGATGAACCCCGCGCGGTAATGCTCAGCCACTTTCACGCCGACCACACGTTTGGTATCGCCTGGCTGATCCTGGGCCGGGTGCTGCACCACGAGGACGCGCCGCCCCTTACCGTCTTCGGTCCCACCGGGACGACATCCTATCTCGAGCGGCTGCTCGACTTTGCCTGGGGCAAGGAGATGCGCCATTACAGCTGGGAGCGGCTGCAGCTGACGGTGCACGAGCTCTCCGGCGGGGATGCCTTCGAGGTCGATGGAAGCCACGCCCTCGCGTATCGGATGCGCCACGCCAGCGGCCTCGATTGCCTGGGTTACACGATGGAGCGCGGCGGCGTCCGCCTGGGTTACAGCGGGGACGCGGAGATGTCAGCCGAGCTGGAGGCGCTGGTGGCCGCCTCCGATCACATGATCACGGAGATGACCTACGACGAGGAGGCGGGCGGCCGCATGCACCTGGGGCGCAAAGACGTGGAGGGGCTGATGGCGCGGCATCCATCGACCCGGTTCATCATCACGCACCGAGGTAGCAACGGATCGGTCAACGGCGCCGTGATGGCGCGCGACTTCCTGACGCTGCATCTTCCGCTCTAAGGACGCGTCCCCGGCCAAGGGCATCGCGCCAGGCCTTCGCCACCAGCCGCGGGTAGCTGCCACGAACGCGGCTCCAGGCGTCGCGCGCCTCGGCGAGCTCCGCGACGGAGAGGCCGCCACGACGGAAGCTGGCACGGGTATACAGCGTCGCCAGCCGCCGGACCTCTTCATCGAGCGGTGGCAGTGAGGCCGCCAGCCGGCCACCGAACTCGTCCGGCGTGTCGCCCACATGTCGCGGGATCTTCAGCCGATCGCCGAGAAAGAGCAGGCGACGCCAGATCCGCGGCGCGTCGCGGGCGACGCGCAGCCAGCGGAGGGCGAGCAGAAGGGCGAGTACCAGGAGGAGCAGGAGGCCGCCGGCGACGATCAGCACCGGCCGCCAGATGTCCGCGAAGACCCCGCGGCCGCTGCCGCCCACGGCCGGGACCGCCCCGGCCGACTCGTTGGGCGTGATCTTGGACCCCGCGTCCGTGGGGACGGGTGCCGCAGCAGTCAGTTGATCCGGCGTTTGCGGGCGATTGATCGGCGCGTTTGTCCCGTCCGGCGTGGGCTCGAATGGAATCCAGCCGTACCCGGGGAAGAAGACCTCGACCCAGCTGTGCGCTTCGACGGCGTTGACGAAGTGCTGTCGGGTTTTGTCGTCCAAAACCCCGGCGCTGAACCCCGCCATTTGCCGTGAGGGAATTCCCAGCATCCGAAGCATGACGTTCATCGCCGTTGAGAAGTCCTGGCAGAAACCCCTCTGGGTAATGAAAAGGAAGTTGTCGATCGGCCGCACTCCGGCCGGCGCCTTCGGCGGGGTCAAGGTATAGGTGAAACGTCCCTTTTCGATGAACCACGTTTCGATCGCCTTCGCCTTGTCGTAGGGTGTGGTGGCCCCCGCGGAGCGAACGATCTGCTCGGCTAGGTTGAGGATCTCCTTGTCGCGACCGGTATCCGCGATCCGGCCGTCCTGGTAGAGGGTGGCGTAGGGCGCGAGCCAGGCAGGATAGGTGGTGCCGGCAGCCTGCAGGTCCTGCACGTCGACATTGGGGATCGCCTCGGTGACCGAGTAGGTATAGGGCGCCGGCAGCCGCTTCGCGAACACGATCTTGTCGACGGTGTCGAAGCTGGCCGTCGGGGCACTGTCGCCGGTGACATTGACCAGGGCCGGATTGGGACCGTTGAGGGGCGTGCGGACCGAGGTCATGATGCCCCGCACCCTGGTGGGCTGGTTGTCGACGGACATGATCTCACCACCGCTGAAGACGGTGTTGAGCAGTTGCTCGGGTGGAACGAGCAGGTGGAAGGTGTTGTGCAACACCTGGATCCGCTGGATCGGCGGCAAGTCATCGCGCGGAAGTGTTTCGTGCGCGTTGAGCAGGGGTTGCTGGCGCACCGGCACGTCCTGCGTGGACGGCAGCTCGTACCACTGGATCCCGTTCCAGCCGGCCAGCGCGATACCCCGCCAGTAGGGATAGAAGGTCGGGCTGTCACCGCTGACCGTCATCAGGGTCTTGGATTTCGCAGTGAGCTGTGATCCCGGCCTCACGGTTTCGCTGTATCCGACCGATCCGGTCGTGCCCGACTGGGACCCGCCCCCGCTCCCGATCCCGAACGGGTGAAACGCGTCCGCGTGCGTGACCCCGGGGAAGAGCACGCCGCTGATGTCGGTACTGCTGAGTGGAGGCAGAATGAGGAAAGCAACCGCGAGAATGGCGAGGGTCGCCTCGATGCCGACCTCCCCAAAGGTCCAGCCGATGTCGGCCGCGTGCGGGACGCGCCGGGTACGCCATCCCTCTTTGAGACCGACGAAGTTGAGGCGGAGGAGGACCGACGCCGCGTCGGCCAGCCAGACAACCGTCAAGAAAATCAGGCCCGGGCTGACGTCGTTGATGATCTCCACCGCCAGGATGGTGCCGGTAGGCAGCAGGGCGACGAGGCCGGCGCGCCGGCGAAAGATCCACCAGCTGGTCCACAACCCTGTGAGGGCGAACATCAGAATCAAGCCGATCAAGAGCAACAGCGTGGTTTGATCGGGGAGGGCCTGCAGCCACTTGAGCAGCGCGGCAAGGCTGACGCGGGGACTGGTCAGCGGCGAGGGCGTCAACAGCAGCAGGGAGAGGATCGCCGTCGCCAGCGAGGCGAACAAGTAGGCGAGCCGCGAAAAGCCCGCGACGATGAAGATCCAACCGAGCACGGTGGTCATCGAGAGGGCCGGCACCAGCCGGCCTTCCGTGCCGGGCACGCCCCAGCCTGATCCGGACCGCTCGACCGCCGCCGCCACTGCCCATCCCATCAGCAGCGCCAGCACGAGCAGCAGTCCGGTGTTGCGGAAATCAAACGTGGCGAGCACCCGGCCGGCACGAAGGACGCGAAGGGTAAGGCGACCGTCCTCGTACTGCGCACGGAAGAGCCCGGCGGCCCAGGCGGCGCCGACCCCGGCCAGGACCAGGAGGAAAATCGTCCCCGGGTTAACTTGCGGCAACCCGTTTCTCCGGGGCGAGCTCGAGCTCGCCCGCCCCACGGATGATCCACCAGTTGACCGCCTGTCGCCAGCGGCCGGCCGGCGCCAGCGATGGCTGGCTGCCGCCGAAGCCCCGCGGATCGAGGTAGACGACCAGGCTGCGCTGGCCGCGAACGCCCAGGTCGAGCAACGCCTCGAGCCACTGTTCATCCGCGGAGGGCGTGATCACGATCAGGCCGCCGCGGTGCCGCCACTGCTGCCGCTGCGAGTTGAGCAGCGTGGCCAGGGAGACGGTACCGTCGGCCTGCGCCAGCGTGAAATGCTCGAAGAGCTTCTTCTGCTGCTGTTCGCCGCGGGCGGCCTCGATCACGCTGAGCCGGCTGTCGTTGCTGACCAGGCCGATGGCGCCCCCACGCCGCAACGCGGCATCCGCGATGGAGGCCGCCATGCTCATGGCGTACTCGAGGGTGGATTCCGGCGCCTCGCCGGCGTGGACGGAGGCCTGCAGGTCGAGCACGATCCAGGCATCGCCGCCCTCGCGGGTTTCGAAGCTGCGGCTCATGAGCCGGCCCAGGCGCGCCGACGAGGCCCAGTGGATGCGCTTGACGCTGTCGGTCGGCACGTATTCCCGGATGGTGGTGGCGTTCGGCGGGATGTCAAGCACCCGCCCGCGGAGCTGTTCGTCCCCGGCGGTACTGGGTGCCAGCGCATCGAGCGATCCAACCGGTCGTACCACCGGGTACACCACCACCGATTGGCTGCCGGCCACGCGGAGCGAGCGGGTGAAGAGGCCGAAGGGATCGCCGTAGCGCAACTCCACCGGACCAAAGGTGAAGAGGCCGCGCTGCTTGAATTGACCGCGCGACGTCCACCGCCTCGTCCGCCGGCCCTTCAGGCTGAACACCCGACCGGGGTCATACCCCGGAAGGTTGGAGAAATCCGTCAACTCGATCAGCGGGACCGGGATCCAGGAGCGATTCTCGATCGTGAACTGCTCTTCGAAGTCGTCGCCCACCTGGTACTGGCCCTCTGGACTGGTCCGCACGACCGAGAGGTTCTCGCCCGCGAGCCGGCTCCAGAAATAGCTGACGACGAAGATCAGGACCAGCGCATAGAGCAGGCTGTACGCCAGCCGGATTCCGGTGATGTAGGCAAAGAAGAACAGGAGCGCAAGCGCCGTGAGCAGGGGAAGGCGCGGGAGGCGCATGGGACCCGGCGGCTAACCCGCCACTCGCCGTCCGAACCGCGAAACGACGTTCGGCGGCGGCACCGGCTCTGTCTCCAGGATCTGCGTCAACACTTTCGACGGCGTGAGGCCGCGCAACTCGGCATTGGCCTTCAGGATGAGGCGATGGGCAAGCACCGGTTGGGCCAATGCCTTGACGTCGTCCGGCGTGACGAAGTCCCTTCCCTCGAGGGCCGCCCGAGCCTGCGAGGCTCGAAACAGGCCGAGCGAGCCGCGGGAGCTCGCCCCCAGCCCGATGTCCACGTGCGACCGGGTGCGATGGGTGACGCGCGCAATGTACTCCTTCAGCTGCTCATCGACATAGATCTCCTGGACCGCCTTTTGGCCGGCGAGCAGCTCGTCCGCCGACGCCACCGCCTCGAGCTGGTCGATCGGTGATGACCGCTGAAAGCGATCGAGGACCTGGACCTCATGGGCAACGTCGAGGTAGCCGAGGTTGACCCGCATCAGGAAGCGATCGACCTGCGCCTCCGGCAGCGGGAAGGTGCCGGCGAATTCAACCGGGTTCTGCGTCGCCAGCACTAGGAAGGGAAGCGGAAGCGGGTAGGTCGTGCCATCGACCGTCACCTGCTTCTCCTCCATCGCTTCCAGCAGTGCCGACTGCGTCTTGGGCGTCGCCCGGTTGATCTCATCGGCGAGCAGGATCTGCGTGAAGATCGGACCCTGGCGAAATTCGAACTGCTGGGTCGATGGGCTATAGATGTTGACCCCCGTCACATCCGACGGAAGCAGGTCGGGCGTGAACTGCAGCCGCTCGAAGCCGCAGCTGAGCGAGCGGGCGAGGGACTTCGCCAGCATGGTCTTGCCCACGCCCGGCACGTCTTCGATAAGGATGTGGCCGCGGCTCAGCAGCGCGATCACGCAGAGCTCGACCTCCGCCGCCTTGCCGACGAGCACACGGCCGACGTTTTCAACGATCCGCGAACCGAGCGCCTCGACCGATCCGTTCTCCACCTGCATCCTGTTACTTCCTTTTCGATGATCCGGTTCCGCCGTCAACAATGCCGGCTTGCCGATCGAACGCGTGCTGCCCTCTATTCGTTACCTCGCCGTCCGCCGTCGCACGAGCGCGGCGGCCAGACCTCCGATCGTACCCCCGCTCAGGACGAGGACGTCGTCGATGACCAGCCCAAGCGTGTCCAGGCCGGCCGAGCCCAGCGGACCCACCGGGCCGATGGCCGCGGCAAGCTCCGCCACCACGATGAAGCCGACGGCCACGATGATGCCGTTCCAGGTGGCGCCACCGACCGGTCCGATCAACCCGGCCAGGAATCCCCCGGCAAGCAAGGCGACGAAGATGAGCAGCCCCTGGGAAACCAGCTGGGCGCGGTGACTCGGGAAGAGCAACGTCTCCCCCACCAGCCGAACCACGACGGCGAGCACGAGCCCGAGCCCGGCGGCGAACCAATCGACCCTCCGCCCACCGCCCGCCTGAGACCTCGCCATCGGAGTTGCCTAAGTCTATCGTCAGAGCGCACCCATCGCATGCAGGATGCCCGCGAGCAGCGGCGCCACCACCAGCGCCGGGAGGAAGTTCGCGACCTTGATCGACTTCAGTTCCAGCAGGCCGACCGCAATCCCGAGGACGGCGATGCCGCCGGCCGCCGTCAGCTCCGCGATCTCCAGGTCAGACAGGCCGGCATGGATCAGAAAGGCGAACAGGGTCAGGCTCCCCTGGACGACGAGCACGCTGACCGCGGAGAGGATGACACCCCAGCCCAGCGTCGCCGCAAACACGATCGCCGTAACACCGTCCAGCGTGGACTTGATGGCGAGCAAGGTGATGTCACCGCGCGTGCCGTCGAGGAAGGAGCCAAGCACGGTGAGGGGGCCGACGCAGAAGATCAGGCTGGTCGTGATGAAGGCCAGCCTGACACGCCCCGGTTCGCCGCCGCGGCTCACCCGGCGCTCCGCCCAGGCGCCGATCGCCTGCACGCCGTCATCGAGCCGGAGCAGCTCACCGATCAGGACACCGAGCAGCACACTGACGAGCAGGATCAGCGGGCTGTGCGTCTTGAGCGCCATCTGGATGCCGATCACCGCGACGAAAAGACCGATCGCGGCGCGGATGGTCCGCTGGAGACTTTCGGGGATAACGCGTCCGAGGGTCAGGCCGACCGCCGTGCCGGCGAGGACCGTCCCGGTGTTGAGCGCGGTCCCGAGCCCGGGGATCACGTTTTGAGCCCGACCACGTTGGTGGTCGCCACCGGACGGCTGAAGCCTTTTAGCGTCACCTCCCGGACCGGCTCGACATCGACGAGATCTTCAACAGCGGCGTAGAGCCGTTGGCTGATCAGGATCTCTCCGCCTTTTGCCTCTCCGCTCAAGCGAGACGCAAGGATGACGACGTTACCGGTGGCGTTGTACTGGAAGTGCCCCTCGTACCCAACCCGGCCAAGCGTCGCATAGCCGAGCGCGATCCCAATTCCCAGGTCCAGCTCGTATCCGCGGCGACGCCAGCCACCGGCAAGCTCACGAAAGCGCTCCCTCATCCCCAGCGCGCACCGAATGGTCTGCGCTTCGAACCCCGGGGTGGAAACAGGGTCATTGAAAAACGCCATGATCCCGTCGCCGGCCAGATGCTCGAGTGTGCCCCTGTACTGCGCGATCATCTGGCCCATTGCGGCCTGGTACTCACGCAGCAGACTGAAGACCTCCTCCGGCTCGGCCGTCTCCGAGAATGTGGTGAAGCCACGCAGGTCACAGAACAGGGCTGTGATCTGGCGGCGGTGACCGGCCAGCAACTGCTCGCCCTCTTCACTCGCCAGCATCGCTGCCACCTGCGGTGTGACGTAGCGTGAGAGTTCTTCGGTCTGCCGCTGCAGCGCGCGAACCAACCGGACATTTTCGATGGCCACCACGGCCTGGTCCGCGAAGGTGGTCAGGATACGGATTTCTCGATCGGTGAACGGCCGCACCTCGCGGCGCCAGACCGAGATGACACCGATCGGAAAGCCCTCTCGAAGCAACGGCACGCCGAGGATGGAACGAAACCCTCCCGACCCTTGCGCTTCGGCGAACTTGTAGTCAGGGTCCGCGAGCGCGTCGTCCATCTGGACTGGCCCTGCTAGCAGGATCGTTCGTCCGACAAGGGTGTCGCGACCGGGCCGGAAGCGATGGCGTCGGATAATCGCGCGATACTCGGCGCTCCCGACGCCAAAGTGTGCGGCCTCGAGGTACTCGTGCGTTTGAGGGTCGAATCGGACGATGTCCCCATGCTCGGCGCCGCACAAATGGACCGCTCGGGTGATCAGCGGGAGAAAGACAGCCTCCAGATCGGAGGTCGATTGGCTGATAATCCGGAGCACCTCACTTGTCGCCGTCTGCTGCTCCAGTGAATCGGCGAGTTCCCGCGCGTGACGCGCTTGCACGATCGCTATGACAACCTGGTCCGCAAAGATACTCACTAATTGGGCTTCGTCGTCGGTGAACGGCTCAGGCTCGGTCCGCCATAGCGCGATGACGCCAAGAACCGCCTGATCGCGAATCAACGGCACGCCGATCATCGCCCGGCCCTTGCCGAGCCCCTGGGCTTCCCAGTGCGTGTATTCGGGATCCTGGAGGACGTCCGGAATCCGGATGGTGCGCCGCTGCCGGCCGGCCCGGGCGGTAACGGTCCCGAAGTTGTCGATATGGATCGGAGTTCGCTCGGTGAAGGCGCGGAACTCCGGGGTGATGTTGTAGGCAACGTCCAGGCGGTACCAATCGCCGTCCAACCTGTAGATGAATCCCGAGTCGGCGCGACAGAGTCGACTGGCCCGGTCGACGACGGCCTCCAGGACCGCCTTGAGCTCGAACGACGTCCCGTTCATGATTTGCAGGACCTCGGCCATCGCCGTGAGCCGCGCAGTCGGCCCTTCCATGGCTCCTCAGGCGCTACAGCTTTTCGAAGCGGTCGACGTTCATGATGAAGACGGTCGCGCCGCCGACCTGCACCTCGACCGGATAGGGGACGAAGAAGTCACCGGGCTCGACCAGGGGTGGCATGGGGTTCATGAACTCGCTGCGGGTACGGCAGTTCTCCTTGATGAGGCCGAGCACCTCTTCGATCCGATCGTCGTCGATGCCCGTCATCAGCGTCACGTTCTTGTGCTGCAGGAATCCGCCGGAGCTGGCGAAACGGGTCACCGAAATTCCTCGGTCATTGAGGGCATCCATGGTCGCCGACGCGTCCTCGCTGTGCACCACGGCGATCAGGAGCTTCATGCTGATCGCCGCTGCGCCGGGCGGATGCCGGCCTGCGCCAGCGCCTCGCTGACCAGCGCGAAGATGCGCGCGGCGACCTGGTCTGCGTCGGCCGCAGCGTCCACCTCCCGCCAGCGAAGCGGGTCAGCCGCCGCCATCTCCTGGTATCCGGCACGGACGCGCTCGTGAAATTCCGCCGTCTCCCGATCCAGCCGATCCTGCGCCGGGCGAGGAATCCTGGAGAGCCCAGTCTCCACCGGCAGGTTGAGCAACATCGTCAGGTCCGGTTGAAGACCACCGGTCGCCTCTGACTGCAACCGTCGCAGCGTGTCCAGGTCGAGCCCGCGCCCGTAACCCTGGTAGGCGAGCGTCGAATCGGTGTAGCGATCGCAGAGCACCAGCTCGCCTCGCGTCAGACGCGGACGGATCACTTCCTCGACATGCTGGGCTCGCGCGGCGGTGAACAGCAACGCCTCCGACCAGGGGGTCATCCGCGTCTGTTGCTGGCCCAGCAAGATGGGACGGATCATCTCCCCCACCCTGGTGCCGCCCGGTTCGCGGGTCGTCCACACCGGATAGCCCTGCTCCGCCAGCGCCGCGGCCAGGCGATGGATCTGGGTCGACTTCCCGCCGCCCTCCGGCCCCTCGAAGCTGATGAAGAACCCGCCTGGCTTCCCCGCGGTTTCCACCTCGCGCTGAACTATACACGCGGGAAATCCCGCGACCCTGACTAGTCTGCGGTGGTGTAGATGCGCAAGCGCCGGTTCGGCTCCTTCCCGGTGCTGCGCGCCGTCAGCTCGTGACGCTCCACCAGCTGGTGCTGCAAGCGGCGGACGTAAGCGTTTTGCGGCGAGAGCTCGACCATCGAATTGGTCGCCTTTGCCCGGCTGATCCCCTCCAGGGTCTCCTGCAGCGCCGACTCCGTCGGGTCGGGCGTGTCCAGCTGGTAGACCCGGCTGAGCGCATTCTTGATCTGGGTGATGGTGTTGCTCTTCAGCACCTGGATCGGGATGCCGTCGGCTTCCGCCTCCTTGAGCGGCGAGTCCTTGCGCCGATAGTAATTCTTGAGCGTGACGATCAGGTCCGCCTCCTCGATGTGATTCTGGACGCGGATCGGGACCTTGAGCTCATTGATCGCCTGCTCCAGGTAGTTGCGGCTGACGCCATACGGAAAGACCGACACCGTCTCGTGGAGACTGCGTGACCGCGGCGCTTCGAGTGGCTCGCGCACGGCCGCGGTTCGCATTGGCGCCGCTTCAGCGATCCTTGCGACGATGGCGCCATCCGCGCCGCGGATCCGCATCTGCGGCGGCTTGAGCGTGCCGCGCAGCGCCGCATCGACCACCTCCGCCAGTGGCTGGTGGATGGCCAGACGATCGCGGTCATGGATCTCGACCAGGACGTCGAAGGTGGGGGGTGACTTGCGTTCGAGGACCGACTTCTGCGTCCCGCGCCGTCGCGCCTCTTCGTCCGAGAGGGTGACCGTCTGGATGCCGCCCAGCAGGTCGTTGAGGGTTGGGTTGACGAGCAGGTTCTCCAGCGAATTCCCGTGCGCGGTCGCGACCAGCTGCACCCCGCGCTCGGCGATGGTGCGCGCCGCCACCGCTTCCAGCTCCGTGCCGATCTCGTCGATCACGATGACCTGCGGCATGTGGTTCTCGACGGCTTCGATCATGACCGCATGTTGCAGGGCGGGCGTGCGGACCTGCATCCGCCGCGAGCGGCCGATCCCCGGGTGAGGAATGTCGCCGTCGCCACCGATCTCGTTGGAGGTGTCGACGATGACCACCCGCTTCTTCATCTCGTCGGCAAGCACGCGGGCGCACTCACGGAGCATGGTCGTCTTGCCGATGCCCGGGCGGCCGAGCAAGAGAATGCTCTTCCCGCCGATGACCATGTCTTTGATGATGTCGATCGTCCCGGTGATAGCCCGGCCCACACGGCAGGTCAGGCCAATGATCTGGCCGCTGCGATTGCGGATCGCGGAGATACGGTGGAGCGTTCGCTCGATGCCGGCCCGGTTGTCGTCACCGAAGGAGCCGACTCGAGTGGCCACGAACTCGAGATCTTCCGAGGTGACCGGCGTGTCGTCGAGGATGACCTCGTGGTCCGGAAAGCGGGCTTCGGGCTCGCGTCCGAGGTCGAGCACGACCTCCAGCAGCAGGCCCTGGTGATCGAGACGCTTGACCGCCCGATTCAGGTGTGGCGGCAGCGCCTGGAAGAGCAGGTCGAGCTCCGCCGGATCGGCATTGGTCAGACCGTTGTTGGATCGCCTGAGTTCGTGCATTGCTTCAGCCATATTGGGGTACCAGTCGCTTCGATTTGATTCTTACCCGCATTCGGGCGGGGACCTTCAACGGCAGCTCCCGCACCATCAGCGTTTGGGAGGCGATCACCTCGAAGCCCTCGCCGCGCAGCAGTCGGATGCCTGCCTCGTCATAATGCCGCAGACTGCACCAGACCGCACCCGAATGATGCTGAGCGACGTAGGCGAGCGACCGCTGAAGCAGGGCGGGCCATAGCTCCACCGGTTGGCCCGCCGCCATCAGGCCAAGCGTGTGGGGGCGTCCACCCCCGCCGGGCACGAGGCTCATCCAGCCGACCACCTGGACCCGCTCGACGACGAAGCGCGGCTGGCCGGCGCGGCGCGGCATTCGGGCACCTCGAAGTCCGACCGCGAAGCTGCCGCGCCATTCAGCGAAGTTGGCGGCCTCCACCGCCGCGACCGATTTGGGCGTGGTGGCGCAATAAAGAAGGTAGAGGCCGAGCTCATCGCCGCGACGCATCGGCCGCCAGCCCGCCAGCGCGGGTGCGGGCCGGGGCGCGACCGCCTCGCTGAGAAGGGCATGCTCGGTGGCATAGGCACTGAAACCGCGGGCTCGGAACAGATCCGCTACGGGGTCATCCACCGGCACGCGCACCACGAACTTCGTCACGCCACGATTCAAGCCCTCGTTGAAGAGATGATCGAGTAGCGCCGTCCCATCATTGAATCGGTCGAGGTCGGGGCTGAGGCAGAGGTTCAGGATCTGCCAGGCATTCGGGCCCAGGGCGGCAGTCTCGGCCTGGACGAACCCCTGGATGGCGCGCCGGCGAGAATCTTCCATCACGTAGACGTAGTCGGCGGTCGATGTGATCGGCAGGATCGAGGAAAAGGTGCTGTTCAAGAGGAACCAGAGCCGTGACGAGGCGAACTGGCGCTTGAGCGGGGTGCGCTCCGCCTCCCGCACCTGCTGCCGGTAGAGCGCCTCGATGGCGGCGAGGTCCTTCAACTGTGCCGGGCGCACCTTGAGCGTCATTTCGTTTTGCCGTCGAGCGACAGGAAGTACTGATGCCAGCGGCGATCGGACGTCAGCTCCGGGTGGAAGGCGAGCGCCAGCCGGTTGCCTTGCCTGACCGCGACCGTCTGATTCCCATGGCGCGCGAGTTCCTCGACCTCCGGCGCCCGCTCGGTGAGCTGCGGGGCGCGGATGAAGACCGCTGGGGCGGCTCCGCCGATGGCCGCGGACTCGACCTCCGCTTCGAAGCTGTCGATCTGCCGGCCGTAGGCGTTGCGCCGAACGCCGATGTCCATCAACTTCAGCGGCTCCTGGTCCGACCGGCCGTCCTCGATCTCGCGTGCCATCAGGATCATGCCGGCGCAGGTTCCCATCACCGGCATGCCGGCCGCGCTGCGCTGCTGGATCGATTGCTTCAGCGCGGGATCCATCAGGTGCGCCATCGTCGTGCTCTCACCCCCGGGCAGGATCAGAGCGTCGACCGCCTCCAGCTCACTCGCGAGACGGATGGGAACGCCCTCCACCTCGCAAGCGCGCAGCGCCGCCAGATGTTCCCGAAAATCGCCCTGCAGCGCAAGGACGCCGACCCGGCGGCGTGTGCTGCTCACCAGCCTCTGCCGGCGAGCAGCTCCTCCTGGGGAATCGCCCCAATCTCCAGCCCCCGCATCGCTTTGCCGAGGCTCTTGGAAGCGTCGGCCAGGATGTCCGGCCGGTCGAAATACGTGGTCGCCGCCACGATGGCCTTGGCGCGCGCGGATGGGTTCTCCGCTTTGAAGATGCCCGAGCCGACGAAGATGCCGTCACAACCCAGCTGCATCATCAGCGCCGCGTCGGCCGGCGTCGCAATGCCGCCCGCGGCAAAATTCACGACCGGAAGGCGGCCAAGCCGAGCTGTTTCTTCCAGCAGGTCGGAGGGTGCACCGATGCGCTTGGCCTCCATGACCAGTTCCTCGGGGCCGGCAGCGTGAAGCTTGCGGATGGCGCTGGTGACCGCGCGCATGTGCCGCACCGCCTCGACGACATTGCCTGTGCCGGCCTCCCCCTTGGTGCGGATCATCGCCGCGCCTTCGGCAATTCGTCGCAGTGCCTCACCGAGGTCCCGGCAGCCGCAGACGAAGGGCACCTTGAAGGGATGCTTGTTGATGTGGTGTTCCTCATCGGCCGGCGTGAGGACCTCGCTCTCGTCGATGTAGTCGACTCCGAGCGACTCCAGGATCTGGGCCTCGACGAAATGTCCGATCCGGCACTTCGCCATCACTGGGATCGTGACCGCCTCGATGATGGCGGTGATCAACGCTGGATCGCTCATCCGGGCGACGCCGCCCTCACGACGGATATCGGCGGGCACCCGTTCCAGGGCCATCACCGCGACCGCGCCGGCGTCCTCGGCAATCTTGGCCTGCTCGGCGGTAACGACGTCCATGATCACGCCACCCTTGAGCATCTCGGCCAGCCCGGCCTTGACCTTCCAGGTCCCCTTCCGCTCGCTCACCCCGCTGGGTCCCTCCGCCACACCCTCATTTTACCGCTGGCCCGAGGCAATTCAGGCCCAACTCGTGGACACCGCGTGACGAGTGGGTCGCGGCAGCCCGGCAAATAGCGGAGCGCGACACTAGAATCGTCCGGCAATGCGGGGGCCCCAGGGAACGCGACGGCAGCGGGTGGTTGCCCTGATCGTCGCGGTGGCTCTGGGAGTGCCGGCACTGCTGGGAATTGCCACCGGCATCGGGCTGCTGGTCACCCCATCGGTGAACGACATGCCCAAGCGGGTAGATGCCATCCTCCAGCAACACGGTGGAACGCGAGTCCGGCTCAACGACATTCCGGATCAATTGAGCGAGGCGCTGATCGCCATCGAGGACGAGCGCTTTTACCAGCACAGCGGCATCGATACCCAGGGCCTGATCCGCGCCGTCCTGACCGACCTCTACCATCACCGGGCTCTGCAGGGGGGCAGCACCCTGAGCCAGCAGCTGATGAAAGTCCTCTACATGAACAACGATGATGACGGCTGGCGTAAGCCGGAGAATCTCCTGCTCGCCTTGAAGGTGGAGTCGCGCTTCGACAAGCACACGATTCTCGAGAACTACTTCAACGCGGTCTACTACGGGCACGGCGCTTACGGAATCGGCATGGCCTCCCAGATCTACTTCCACATGCCTCCGGCCCAACTCGACCTGGCCCAGGCATCGATGCTGGCCGGCCTCCCCCAGTCACCCTCCTACTACGACCTGTACCGCAATCCGTGCTCAGCCCGAGCTCGGCAGTTCAACGTCCTGGCCCAAATGGCGCACGATGGCTATATCAGCCAGGAACAAGCCGCCGCCGCCTATGCCGAGTCCATCGGCTTTCCGTGCAAATAGCCATGGCGCTGGACCTCGTCTTGCTCGGACCGCCCGGATCGGGCAAGGGGACGCAGGCCGTCCGGCTGACGGAGCAATACCGGATTCCGGCGATCGCCACCGGCGACATCCTGCGCGCCCAGGTCGAGGCCGGGACGCCGCAGGGTCAGCGAGTCCGTTCCTACCTCGACCGCGGCGAGCTGGTGCCGGATCAGCTAGTCGTCGACATCATCCGGCACCGGCTGTCCGAGCCCGATACCGAGGCCGGCTTCATCCTCGACGGGTTTCCAAGGACCGTGCCGCAAGCGCAAGCCCTGGACGCGATGCTGGCCGGGCTGCAGCGTCCGCTCGATGCGGTCCTCTATCTGCAGGTTGACCGCCAGGCGCTGCTGGACCGGCTGGGCCAGCGCCACCGCCAGGACGACCGCCCCGATATCGCGGACCACCGGATCGACGTCTTCCTCGACCAGACGGCGCCCTTGATCGGCTACTACCGCGACGAAGGCAAGCTCAGGCTCATCGATGGGTCGCGGCCTCCCGAGCTGGTCGCCGCCGCGATCGACGACGTCATCCGCCCGCTGGTCGCGGCCGGTGATCGACCGAATACCCGGCCCACCGCGAGCTGAGCCGCCGGCAGCCCGGGTCGTTTGGCCGGCCCTGATTTGGGCATAAACCTAAGGTCTCGCCGGTTGTCTCTGACGAGACGAGAAGGAGAAGCAAGCAATGCCCGAACAAGAAACTGATTTCATTCCCCTCCTCCCCCTGACGAACGGAGTGGTGCTGCCGAACATGGTGGTCACGATCCCGCTCGAGCGCGAGGAGGCACAAGCCGCCGTGGCCGCCGCCCGCCAGAAGGACGGTCTCGTTTTGCTCGTCCCTCGAGTTGGGGGCCGGTACGCCGCGATCGGCACGGTCGCCAAGCTCGAGGACTCCCGGAAACTGCCAAACGGCATCGAGGTGGCGATCCTGCAGGGCCTGTATCGGGCTTCGGTGGGCAGCGCCGCCGCCGGGACCGGTCCGGCCCTGCGCGTGGTGGCGCAGCCGGCCGAGGATGTCAATCCGCTGACCGAGACGTCGCACGTCCTGGCCCGCGAGTACAAGGCCCTGATCGAGAACTTGCTGGAGCTGCGCGGCGCCTCCGAGGTGGTGCAAATGGTGCACGGCATCGACAAGCCCAACCAACTCGCCGACCTGTCCGGCTATTCTCCGGACCTGTCGCTCGAGCGCAAGGTCGAAATCCTGGAAACACTCGACGTCGAGGTGCGCCTGCAGAAGCTGATCGAGTGGACCCGGGAGATCCTCGCGGAGGCCTCCCTCAAGGACAAGATCCGCAACGACGTGCAGGAAGGCATGGACAAGCGGCAACGCGAGTTCCTGCTGCGCCAGCAGATGGAGGCCATCAAGAAGGAGCTTGGCGAGGCTGACGGCGACGTTGCGGGCGAGTACCGCAAGAAGATCGAGGAGGCCGGCATGCCCGAGGCCGTCCGCAAGGAAGTCGAGCGTGAGCTCGGACGCCTGGAGCGGACCAGCGAGCAAAACCCCGAGGCCGGTTGGATTCGCAACTACCTCGATTGGATGCTCGACATGCCCTGGAACAAGAAGACCGTCGACCTGTTCGACGTCACTGAAGCTCGGCGGATCCTCGACCAGGACCACACCGGGCTCGACGATGTCAAAGACCGAATCATCGAGTTTCTCGCCGTTCGCAAGCGGCGCGATTCGCGCGGCCTGTCGCTGGTCGGTGGTCGGGGCTCCGGTGCCATCATCACGCTGGTCGGACCGCCAGGGGTGGGCAAGACCTCACTCGGCGAGTCCGTCGCCCGCGCCCTCGGCCGGAAGTTCACGCGCATATCCCTCGGCGGGATTCACGACGAGGCGGAGATTCGGGGTCACCGCCGCACCTACGTTGGTGCGCTGCCCGGTCGGATCGCGCGCGCCCTCAAAGAGGCCGGAACCAGCAACCCAGTGATCATGCTCGACGAGATCGACAAGGTCGGCAGCGACTACCGGGGCGACCCGTCGTCGGCGCTGCTGGAAGTGCTCGACCCGGCGCAGAACCACTCGTTCCGCGACCACTACCTGGAGGTCGACCTCGACCTTTCGGAGGTCCTCTTTATCCCGACGGCCAACGTTTCGGACACCATCCCCGGGCCCCTGCTCGACCGGATGGAGATCATCCGGCTCGACGGCTACACGGAAGAGGAAAAGCTTGCCATCGGGCGCGACCACCTGCTCCGCCGGCAGCTGGATCGTAATGGGCTCACCCCCGACGAGGTGGTCGTGAGCGACGACGCCATTCGGCGCATCATCGCCTCGCACACCCGTGAGGCCGGCGTCCGCAATCTCGAACGCGAGCTGGGGCGGTTGCTCCGCAAGGTCGCGACGCAGATCGAAGCGGGTAAGGCGAGCGCGCCCATCCAAGTCTCGAGCGACGACGTCGCCAAGTACCTTGGTCGCGCAAAATTCCACGAGGAAGTGGCCGAGCGGACATCAGTTCCCGGCGTTGCGACCGGCCTGGCGGTCACGGGCATTGGCGGAGAGGTTCTCTTCGTCGAGGCCGCCGCCATGGAAGGGAAGTCGGGGCTGACCCTCACCGGTCAGCTGGGCGACGTCATGAAGGAGTCCGCGCAGATCGGGCTGTCGTATGTCCGCTCTCACGCGAAAGACCTCGGTATTGCGCCCGACTTCGAGGAGAAGGCGATCCACGTCCACGTTCCGGCCGGGGCTGTGCCGAAAGACGGGCCGTCGGCGGGCGTCACGATGGTGACGGCGCTGGTCAGCTTGCTGAGCGGGCGGCCGGTGAAGAGTACGGTCGGCATGACGGGAGAGGTGACGCTGCAGGGCAAGGTGCTGCCGATCGGCGGCGTCAAGCAGAAGCTGCTGGCGGCGCATCGTGCCGGGCTGACCGAGATCATCCTGCCGTATCGCAACGAGGCGGATCTCGACGATCTGCCGCGGAGTGTGCGCGACGCGATGACGATCCACCTGGCCAAGGATGTGCGAGAGGTCCTCGACTGGGCCCTCGAACCGAAGAGCGCGTCACTCACGCAGGCCGCCTGACGGCTCGCTCATGAGCCGGGCCTTTGTTAAGGAAGGCGATTCGGCCGCGAGCGGATCCCTGGTAGATCGCTTCTACCAGGGATTGCTCGGGCTCAGCGATCCGGCGAAGATCCTGATCGCGAAGCGGCAGCAGCAAGCCTGGCTCGCGTCGCAGCCGGCCATCGAGGCCGCCCGCCTCGAGGCGCGTACCGTGCTGGGAGTCGACTCCTATCGGGAGATCTTCGAGGCCGCCGCCGAGCGCGCCGGCGATCCGCCGCAGAGCCCCACCTGGTGGGCCACCGGAGATGCGGCAACCGGCCTGGCCTCGCGGCGACGGCTGACGCCGGAGCAGTTCCAGACACTGGTGGCAGCGATGTCGGTTGCTCTGCCCTGGCTGAAGGACGCCGCGAACCAGACCTAACTCAGGCGAGGTCGAACCGGTAGCGGATCTCGGTATGCGCGCCGTCCGCCAACTCAATCTCCCGCTGACCGGCGACAGAGCCGCCCTGCCGGGTGTACCAATCGATGCCGAGGCGGTTGCCTTGCAGCACCCATAGCTCGATCGCCGACCCTCCGCCTGCCCGGACGTCCCGTACCACTTGCTGCCAGAGAGCCCAGCCGATGCCCTGACCAAGCAAGGCCGGATCGATGTAGATGGCATAGACCTCGTGGATCGAATCGCCCACGGGCCCATGCTGTACATATCCGACCACCTTTCCAGCAATTTCCGCAACATGAAGGGGCGGTCCCGTGAGGCGCCGAAGCATCGTCTTCGTCGAATACCACCGCCCCAGAGTGTCCTCGATTGCCTCCGGTGAAATTAGGCCTCGGTAGGCATAGCGCCAACCGGCAGCGGCGACCTGCGCAACCTGTGCGACATCTTTCTCGCTAGCTCGGCGAATGGTGAGCATCCGAAGCACTCAAACGTCTCGGCGAGTCACGGGGCCACGCTTCGCCAGTGGGTCGGCGACGGCAGCGTGACGTCACCGTATCCGTTGCACCGTGCCTCGTTGACATACAGCTCAAACAGGATGTATTCGGGGGCCGGTGAGTAGCTGGCCGATCGAACGGCAAGCGTGCGTAACGCCTCATCCTCTACCAGGGTCGCCCTGCCGCGCAGGTAAAACTCGCCGCCGGTTCCTTTGTTATCCGGCACTCCGTTGTGCAATGCAAAACTCGCACGCTCTCGCAAGTCCCGCCCTTTCGGCGAGGTCGGCTCCATGAACAGGAAAAGATGGTCGCTCGCGATGATCGGCGTCACCGGATGGACTCGTGGGTTGCCATCTTTGGTCATCGTCGCCAGGTAAGCGGGGCGACGACCGAGGCAGTCGGCACCGAAGGCTGCTAATGACGGATGCGCGCCTGCAAATTCACCCCAGGTGGTCATGTCCGGTCGACCCAAGGCTACCGCGGGCCCGGCTACTCCTGAAAACAAGCCTGCCGCCGCACCTCATACCCGCTCAGCCGGCACATGCGATGAGCTGACCGCCGCAGTTTGGGCAGGGCTCTATATCGCAACCGAAGTGGTGAATTCCCCCTGGCATCACGTTGCAACGATCGCATCGGTCGGTTTTGGTGGCGGGATGCGGAACGCGGTCGAACGTCCTGTCGCCGACGACCACGGCAAGGATCGAAACGCAGCTGGGAGCCCGTAGCATCTCTGGCTGACAATCCGGACAGGCCGCCACGGGCGCTACCGTAACCGCTCTCTTTGACAGCTGCCTGTCGAGCTAGAACGATTTGACGTTTGTGACTGTTCGCCAAGTGGGCAAGTCTTTGGGTCGAGGCATCTCACTCGCCGCGAGTGAGCCGGCATAACTTAAGTCGTGCTCTGGGCCGCGCGGGCGAAGCCATTGAATAGTCGCTGAACCCAGGGCAGCGTGTCGATTTCCTCGGGATGCCACTGCACCGCGATCAGAAAGCGCCGGTCGTCCGACTCCAGTGATTCGATGACACCGTCAGGGGACGTCCCCGTCACCTTGAGCGGCGGGGCGACCGCCTTGACTGCCTGGTGATGGAGGCTGTTGACCTCGACACTGGTTTCGTCGATGAGCTGCGCGAGGCGAGAGTCTGGATCGAGGCGGACGCGGTGCATCAGCGCCGTGCGCGCCCGGCCGTCGGCGTCCGAGTGATCGACCGAGGTCACGCCCTGGTGTCGAAGATCCTGCCAGAGGCTGCCGCCCAAAGCCACGTTGAGCACCTGCTGGCCGCGGCAGATCCCGAGCGTGGGCAGGTCATCGGCGAAGGCCCAGCGCGCCAGCGTCAGCTCGGTGCGGTCGCGCGGGGCCTCGACCACATTGAGGTCGCCGATCGGCTCTTCGCCATATTCCTGCGGCGCGATGTCCGCACCACCCGGAAAGACGATCCCGTCGAGCCGGTCATAGATCGCCCGCAGGCGCTCGTCATCATCGAGGAGCGGAATCAGCACCGGCGCGCAACCGGCCGCCGTAAGCGCGCGCACGTAACTCTGGTTGATGCCGAAACGAGGCGGCTTCGGCCCCGGCGGAATCGCCAGCGTCGGCAGCCCGACCAGTGGGAAGGTGCTCAACTCGTAAAGTCGAACGCCTTCAGCCGTACGGCCGGCACCCGCGACGCGCCCAGGTACTCGCTCACCTGCAGCTTCGTCGATCGGCTCAATGCCAGCGTCCCCTGGAATCCCTCGAGGATGCTTTGCGTAAACCGCAGGTCCTTGACGGGTCGCGTGATCTTCCCGTTCTCGATCAGGAACGTTCCCTCCCGTGTCATGCCGGTGATGATGGACGCCTTCGGATGCACGACCCGGACGTACCAGAAGCGGGTGACCCAGATGCCTCGCTTGATGTCGCTCATCAGGTCCGCCTTCGCCGCCGTTCCCGGTTGCATAAATAGATTCACGGCAAATGGCCCTTCCGTGTTGGGCGCCGGCAGCCCGTGACCCGTCGATTGACGGCCGGCCCGCGTTGCCGTCTGCATGTCGTAGACCAGGCCACTCGCGACCCCGCGGGTGATCAGGTCGACTCGCTGCTTGGGCACGCCCTCGAAGTCGAACGATGCCGGGATGCCGGAGCGGTCCAGGCCGTCGTCCCAGATGCTGACCTGATCACCAGTAATTTTTTCCCCGAGCTTCATGAAGCTGCGTTCTTCCTGGACCGCCAGGGCGCCGAAGCCCATGAAGCTCATGAACTCGAGCATCTCGGCCACCGCATACTCCTCGAGCACCACCTCGTAGACGCCCGGCTCGACCGGCTGCGCATTCTGGTTCCGCTGGGCCTTGTCGATCACCTCGGTGGCAAGCTCGTTCTTGTCCAGTTCCCGGACATCGATCGCGCCGCGATCCGCGTAGCCGGACCCGGCATCGCCCATCACAACGGAGTTGACCGTCCCTTGGGTAGAGCGCTGATGGTGTAAGACGCCCAAGGAGTTGGCAATCGCGAACTGCCCGGCGCTGGTGCTGTACGCGCCGAACGCCTTGAGCCCCGCCTGGCCGGCTTTCGCGCAAATGGTCTGGACAAAGTCGGCACGCTCTTCGGGCGTGGCCGCGGCCGTCGCATCGGACCAGGCCTCCACGGGCCGTGCGGGCGCGGGCCCCGGCAGGGGAACGACCTCGCTTCGCGGCTGGAGCTCGGCGATGGCGACCGCTCGCTTCAGCACGTCCGCCGCCGCCGCCTCGTTCAGCTGGTTGATGGAGGCCACACCGGTCTTGCCGTCTTTCACTACGCGTACCCGGACGCTGACGTTGCGCTCGGCGACATTCTGGTGGATGCCGTTGTTGGCAAAGCGCGTCAGCGCGCTGTCCCACTCGGTCACCATCACCTCCGTCTGCTCCGCGGGTGACCGCTCGAGCAAGCCGATCATGAACTGCTTCAGCTCGCCCTCGGCCGTCAGCCGCGCAACTTCCATGCTTTTCACTTCAGGATCCCGACCTTGACGTGCTGGAAGCGCGCCGGTGCGGCACCGTGCGCCACATGGGCAACCTGGGGCGGCTGCCCCTTGCCGCAGTTGGCCAGCCCCCAAACCTTCCACTCCGAGCGGCCCGCGACCGCGTCACAGGAATTCCAGAACTCCGGCGTGATCCCTGCGTAGGTGGCATTCTTGAGCAGCCGGCCGCGCTTCCCGTCGACGATCTCGTAGGCGAGCTGCGTGCCGAACTGGAAGTTGAGCCGCTTGTCGTCGATGCTCCAGCTGCGGTTCGTCTCCATGTACACCCCGTCTTTCGTCTCGGCGATCATCTTTTCCAACGACGAATCGCCCGGCTCCAGGTTGACGTTGGTCATCCGGATCAACGGGATCCGGTTCCAGCCGTCGGCGCGCATCGTGCCGTTGCTCTGCTGTCCCAGGACGCTGGCGGTTTCCCTCGACGTGAGGTAGCCGACGAAGAGGCCGTTCTTGATAAGGAAGGATCGCTGAGCCGGCACGCCCTCGTCGTCCCAGCCGAAAGTGCCGAGACCGGTTGGCGTCAGCGCGTCGGCCGTGATCGTGACCTGGGGCGAGCCGTACTGGAGATGATTCAGCTTCTCGGGCGTCATGAAGCTCGTGCCCGCGTACGCCGCCTCCATGCCGAAGACGCGATCGAGCTCTGTCGGATGGCCACAGGACTCGTGGATCTGCAACGCCGTCTGGCTGGCACCGAGGATCAGGGTCTTGACCCCGCTCGGGCATTGCAGCGCAGTCAGCAGCGCCACGGCCTCTTCGGCGATCCGGCCACCGTGGCGGTCGAGCTCCAGGGCCGTGATGTATTCGTAGCCTCCGGCTCCCTGGTGGCGCCCGAACGAATTCGGGTAAGAGCGGTTCTGGACTTCATCCGGCGAGGTCGCGGTCGCCTCGATCCCGGCGCCACTCTCGAATAGTTCCTGCTCGACGAGGGCACCCTCGGTCGAGGCGAAGAGTTTCGTCTGCCGGATGAACTCCATTGAGCCCTCGCGAATGGTGACGCCCTTGACTGACCCCATCGCCGCGTCGGCGCGCAAGAGAAGGTCAACCTTTTCGCTGAGTGGCACCGCGAACGGATCGCGTTCGAGCGGCGTGCGGTAGTGACCGCGCGATGTGACCGCCGGGCCCAGATCGACCGGCGCCAATCGCACTCGGGCACTGGCCCGCGCAATCCGGATGGCGCGGTCCACGACCTGCTCGACTTCGGCGTTGTCGAGGCGGGCGCTGCCGGCGAATCCCCAGGCGCCATCGACGATCACCCGGACGCCGAATCCCTCGCTCGCGTCGTCGGAGACCGCGGCCAGCTGCCCGTTCTTGACGATGATGTCCTGCGTGACGTGTTCGTCGAGGCGCACGTCCGCGTAGCTCGCGCCCTTGACCTGGGCCGCGTTGAGGGCGGCCTCCGCTAATTCCTTCATGCCAAGAGAGTAACCGCTATTGGTTGATGTACCAGTCGGCGGTCTGGTTCATCCACCAGAATTCGTTGCCCTTGTACCCACCCACCTTCTTGTTGTAGGCCTCGACGTCAACCGCCTGGTAGAGCGGGATCTCCGGCACGAGGTCGGCCAGCCGGCGCTGGGCCGCCACGTACTTATCCTTGCGGTCCGAGAGCTTCACTGAGAGCCGCGCCTGGTCCAGCGCCTGGTCCAGCTGAGGGTCACTCGTGAAGGTGGTGTTCTGCCCGACGCAGTTGTTTGCGTCACCCGGGATCTGCGAACTGTGGTAGGCGGTATAGGCGAGCGAGTCGGGCTCCGCCGGGTAGCTGTAATTGCTGGTGTACATGGCGAGATCGAAGTTGTGGGAGTAGATCACGCCACCGCTGGTGCACGAGGCGAACATCCGCAGCGCCGGCACATTCGCGAAAGGCTTGATCACCTGGATGCCGATGGCGGCCAGGTCGGAGGCGATGACGACCTCCTGCTCTTCACGCAGCGGCAGCGTGGTGGTGATCAGGTGGAGCTGTACGCAGCGCCCCAGCGGGTCGGTCCGGAAGCCTTTGCAGGGTCCCGAATCCTGAAGCTTGTAGCCGGCGTCGTTGAGCAGCTTGTTGGCCGCCGGCTGATCGTACTGGGTGTGTTTGGCATTCGGATCGAGACACCAGGCGCCGGTTTGAATGCACATCCACGCGTCCGGCGGCACGACGGTCCTTCCAAGAAGCAGCGTATCCACGATCTTCTGTCGGTCGATCGCCATCAGGATCGCTTTTCGGAGCGTCACGTCCTTGAGAAACGTGTTATGCAAATTGATATCGAGGTGCTCGGTGGCGCTGTCCAGGATGGTCACCGTGGTCACGTCGCTCAGCCGCGACAGCGGGGGCAGGAGTGACGGCCGCAGGTCCAGCCCCATGTCGATCGCATTCGTGCGCAGGTCGTTGAGCTCGGTGTTCGCGTCGGGGTCGAACTTGATACGGATCTCGTTGAGGTACGGACGATTCCCGCCGCCCCACCAGTGGGGATTCCGCACCAAGGTGAGATGGTCGCCAGGCACCCACTCCTTGAACATGAACGGCCCGGTACCCACCATGAGCTTGTCCAGCGTGTCCGTCCCGTTGTAGCCCCCCGGGATGTTGACCGTGACTTTCTCCGACGTGAGGTTGCCGGACTTGGCCCAAACCTGCTGCAGCAGGTGGTCGGGAAGGATGCCGTATGGCCCCGTTCCCAGGGTGAGATACGCCGCATACACCGTCTTGAGGTGCACGATGGCGGTGTAGTCGTCCGGAGTATCGACGCTGTCCACCTGGTCCCAGCCGACGACGGAAATGAGCGGTGTCGGGTTTTTGTCGCGGTATTTCAGAAACCAGAAGTCGAAGGTCGCCTTGACATCCTTGGAGGTGAACGCGACGCCGTCATGCCACTTGACGCCGTGGCGAAGCTTCCAGGTCACGTCCATCTTGTCGCCGCTCACCTTGACGTCGCCGTTTTCGAGGGTGGGTACCTCGGTCGCAAGCTCGGGCACCCAGTAGTCCGCGAGCTTCGGATTGGTGGGAACGTCCTGGTTCGCCTTGACCGTCAGCAAGCCCTCCATCGCCGGATTGACGTAGGCGCATGCATGCGGCGATGCGGCGGTGATGTTGCAGGCCAACAGGCTATCCTGCTCCTGCCAGGAGGCGACGGTGACCTTACCACCCGCCCTGGCCGATGAACTGGTCGTCGCCCCGCTCGGTGCGCAGGCAACCAGCAGCACCGTGCCGATGCCGGTCACGGCGAGCAGCCGCAACCAGCGTGGGCTGGCACCCGTCATACGACCTCCTTCCGGATGTTCACGCCTATGGCGCGGATGAGAGGCGGGCGCCGGCGTGACCTGCCGGCGCGGATGATGGGCGCATTCTACGGGCGGTCAGCCAGAAGGGTCAACGAAACCCCACCTTTTCTAAGGTTGTCTAACAC
>DASZZN010000049.1 GCA_035544955.1 Candidatus Dormiibacterota bacterium | reverse complement strand
CCCGGTTTGGAGCAGGTGCCGCACTATGGCGACTTCCGTCCCGTCGAAACGTACAAGGACCGGCGGGTCTTCATCGTGGGCAAGCAGAATTCTGGTTTCGAAATCGCGACCGGGTTGCTGCCCTGGGCTCGGCAGCTGGTTTTAGCTTCCCCGAGCCCGACCAAGCTCTCCGTCAACACGCACACCCTGGTCGGTGTGCGCGCCCGCTATGTTCAGCCCTACGAGGACGCGGCGCTGGCGGGCGGGGTCATCCTTCTCGACACGACCATCGAAGAGGTCATGAAGGATGGCGCCGGGTATCGGGTCCGCACTCGGAATGCGGCCGGGCGGGAGCTCACCATGGCGGCGGACGACGTCATCGCCGCAACTGGATTCGTCGCGCCCCTTCGCGACCTGCCCGCGCTGGGGGTGGCGACCTTCGGCCCGAGCCGGCTTCCGGCCCAGACGCCCTTCTGGGAAAGCGCGACCAGGCCTGGCATTTTCTTCGCCGGAACGATCACCCAGGGCGCCGGGGGACTCAAGAAGCACGGTATCCCGAGCAACTCCGGGGCCGTTCAGGGCTATCGGTACAACGCCCGCGTGCTGGCCCGGCACCTGGCCGAAACGAAGTTCGGCGTTCCCGCAATGCGAGAGCGCCTCGACGAAGCGAGCATCGTCCCCTACCTGCTCGAGCAGATCAGCAACGGCCCAGAGCTCTGGCATCAGCGCGCCTACCTGGCCCGCGTGATCAATCTCGATCGCGACGCCGGGATCCTAAACGACGGCATCGTGCCGCTTCAACACTTCCTCGACGCGGGTGGCGTCGACGCCATCGCGGCTACGCTCGAGTCGAACGGCCAGGGGAATCCGTACCCGGTCGTCTACGTCCGCAAGGCCGGGTCCGTGACGGAGCACGCGCTGGCACCGGACCCGCTGCTGGATTTCACCGGCCGCGAACACCAGGACGAGCTGCGCAACGCCCTCGAGCCGGTGTTGAGCGGAGCGGCGTCGCCTGCATGAGCACGCTGCCGACCGGGACGGTCACGTTCTTCTTCAGCGATATCGAGGGGTCGACGCGGCTGATCCAGCAACTCGGCGAGCGCTACCCCGACGTCCTGCTCGCCCATCACACGATCCAGCGCGAGGCGCTCGCCGCCAACGGCGGCCACGAGCTCCGCACCGAGGGCGATTCATTCTTCATCGTCTTCAAGAGCGCACTGGAAGCCTGCGCCGGCGCCGCCGCCGTCCAGAAGATGCTGGCGAAGCACGCCTGGCCGGACGACGGGCAGGTCCGGGTACGGATCGGTCTGCACACCGGCGAAGCCACGCTGGTCGGCAATGAATACCTCGGCCTGGACGTCCATCGGGCCGCCCGCGTCGCGAGCGCCGGCCACGGCGGTCAGGTGCTGGTTTCCGAAACCACTCGGGCACTGGTCGATCACGTGTTGGCACCCGGTCTGACGCTGAAAGACCTGGGTATGCATCGCCTCAAGGACCTGGCCCGGCCGGAACGCCTGTTCCAGCTCACGGTCGAGGGTCTGCCCTCCGTTTTTCCACCGCTGAAGACGCTGGAGGCGACGCCGAACAATCTCCCGACCCAGCTGACCAGCTTCATCGGCCGCGATGACCAGGTCCGCGAGGCCAAGCAGTTGCTGTCCCGCTCCCGGCTTCTGACCCTCACCGGCCCGGGCGGCACCGGCAAAACGCGCCTCAGCCTGGAAATTGCGGCTGAGCTCCTGGACCAGTTCGCGGACGGCGTCTACTTCGTGCCACTCAGCGCCGTGCATGACCCGGAACTGGTCGCGTCGGCGATCGCGCAGGCGCTGGCTGTCTCGACGACCGGCAGCCGCCGGCCGATCGACGCCCTGCTCGACCACCTGCGAGAAAAACAAACACTGCTGGTGCTCGACAACTTCGAGCAGGTGCTCAAAGCCGCGCCCATCGCGACCCAGTTGCTCGAGGGAAGCGCCGGGCTGCGCGTGCTCGTCAGCAGCCGGACGGTCCTGCGCGTTTCGGGTGAGCAGGAATTTCCGGTCCCTCCGCTGGCAATGCCTGACCTCAAGGCGTTGCCCGGACTGGCCGCCCTCTCGCAGTTCGAAGCGGTGCGGCTGTTCATCGAGCGAGCCGTCGCGGTGAAGCCGGATTTCGAGGCGACCAATGAGAATGCGCCGGCGATTGCGGGGATCTGCGAGCGTGTCGACGGACTGCCGTTGGCGATCGAACTCGCGGCCGCGCGCGTCAAGCTCTTTTCGCCGCAGGCACTCTTGAGCCGGTTGGAGAAATCGCTGAGCGCCCTCGGCACTGGGGCACGAGACGCCCCCGCGCGGCAGCAGACGCTTCGCGGCGCGATCCTCTGGAGCTATGACATGCTGGATGAAGGCGCCCGGCGCCTGCTCGCTCGCGTCTCAGTCTTTGCCCGAGGCGGCAACCTGGAACAGCTGGAACCGGTCTGTGGCCCTTCAGAGGATATCGGCGCGGATGTCGTCGACGCGCTGGATCAACTGGCGGACCAGAGCCTGCTGCGCCGCCTTCCCGACTTCGACGAACCACGCTTCCTGATGCTGCAGACGATTCGCGATTTCGCCGCGGAGCGGCTGGAGGAAAGTGGCGAAGCCCACCTGATTCGCGACCGTCACGTCAAGGCGTACATCGCGCTCGCGCACCAGGCGCAGCCACACCTTTTCGGTCCGCGACGAAAGGAATGGCTCGATCGGCTCGAAGACGACAACGATAACTTTCGGGCGGCGCTGGACTGGACGGTCGCCTCCGGTGACGCCCGCAGCGCGATGGAACTCTCGGCCGGTTTGTGGCGGTTCTGGCAGATGCGCGGCCACCTGCATGAAGGGCGCCGTCGCATGGATGGCGTGCTCGCGATGCGCGATAGCGGCAAGTTCCCAAAAGAGCGGCTGGCCGCCCTCGAAGCCGCGGGCGGACTGGCCTACTGGCAAGCGGACATGCAACTCGCCCAGCGTTTCTACGACGAATGTCTCGAACTCACCCGCAAGCTTGGAGACGACCGGGCGTTAGCCAATGCTCTATACAATGCCGCCTTTCCGAGGGTGGTCAGCCGGACGGCCATCGCAGAGGCCAGACCGATGTTTGAGGAAGCGCTTCCCCTGTACCGCAAGATCGGCGACCAAACGGGGGTCGCGAGGGTCCTCTGGGGGATCGGCAATGCGTTGTTCTTCGGTAAGGAGTACGCGGACGCTCGGCCGGTGCTGGAGGAGGCCGTGGCGCTGAATCGCAAACTGGATGATCAGTTCGGTCTTGGCTGGTCGATTCACACCCTCGGCCTGGTGACGTTCAACCTCGGCGACTACCAGCGTGCGCGCGCTTCATGGATCGAAGCCATTCAGCTTTTCGCCGCCGCTGGGGACGTTCCCGGGATAGTTCTCCAGCTCGACAATCTCTCCGCCCTCGCACGCCACGAAGGCGATTTCCTGCGCGCGGGCCGATTGTGGGCCGCGGCCAGCGCCCATCAGGTAAGCAGCGGCACCGGCCTGGGGCGCTTGCTTCGTGAGGAGGAAGGCCGCTCGGGCCGGGAGGGCCTCAATGACGACGAAGCGGCACGGGTCTGGGCCGACGGGCAGGCGATGAGCCTCAAACAGGCAGTCGCCTATGCGCTGGAAATTGGTACCACGACAACAGGGAGCGGGTGATGATTGAGCGCGTCGACGTCGTCGTCCTCGGCATGGGCGTCGGCGGTGAGGAAGTCGCCAATTCCCTTGCCGACGAGGGACTGTCGGTGGTCGGCATTGAGAGCAACCTGGTCGGCGGTGAGTGTCCCTACTTCGGTTGTATTCCCACGAAGATGATGATCCGCGCCGATGACATGCTCGCCGAAGGCCGTCGTATTCCGGGCTTCGCCGGGGACTCGACCGTGAAGCCGGACTGGAAACCCGTGGCGCGGCGCATCCGCGACGTGGCCACCGACAATTGGAACGACCAGGTCGCGGTCGAGCGATTCGAGGGCAAGGGCGGCCATTTCGTCCGGGGGGCCGGGAGACTCGCCGGCCCCGGCAAGGTCTCGGTCGACGGCACCACGTACGAGGCCTCGCGCGGGATCGTGATTTCGACCGGAACGTCGCCCGCCGTGCCACCCATCCCCGGCCTCGACCGCGTCAAGTACTGGACGAACCGCGACGCCGTCAAGGTCGAAGAGCTCCCGGAGTCCCTGGTGATCCTCGGCGGCGGCGCGATCGGCGTCGAACTTTCGCAGGTGTTCGCTCGCTTCGGGGTCAAGGTCTCGATCATCGAAGGCATGAACCGCGTGCTGGCGCTGGAGGAGCCGGAGGCCAGCGCGGTGCTCGGCGAGGTGCTGCAACGCGACGGCGTCGAGCTCTGGCTCAATAGCCGCGCCCAGTCGGTCGAGCCGCACGGTGACGCGATCGCGGTCAACCTGGAGGGCGGGCGCCAGGTCGGGGGTCAGGCATTGCTGGTCGCAACTGGACGTCGCGCCAACCTGGGGGACATCGGCCTGGAAACGGTCGGCCTCGATCCATCCGCGCGCCTGCTCGAACCGGATGACCATCTCCGTGTGGGTGAGCGGATCTGGGCGATCGGCGACGTGACCGTGAGCGGCGGCTTCACCCACATGGCGATCTACCATGCCGGCATCGCGATCGACGACATCCTGGGCAAGCCCGGGCCCAGCGCCGACTATCGAGCGAAGCCTCGGGTCACGTTCACCGACCCGGAGGTGGGCGCGACCGGCCTCACCGAGGAGCAGGCGAAGAAGAAGGGGCTCAACGTTCGGACCGGGATCCAGAAGGCATCCGTTACCTCCCGCGGCTGGATCCACGGACCGGGCAACGATGGCTTCATCAAAGTCGTCGAGGACGCCGACCGCGGGGTGCTGGTCGGTGCCACGACGATGGGTCCCCGGGGCGGCGATCTCCTCGGCATCTTCGAGCTCGCGATCAAGATGCAGATTCCCAGTGATGAGCTGCGCCATCTGATCTACGCCTATCCGACGTTCTACCGCGGTTCGGGCGAGGCGGTGCGCAAGCTCGGACCCGACGCGCACAGCCCGATGCGCTGAAGGCCGCTAGTTTCGACCTCCAGCCGCCGCCGACTCGGCGAGCTGGCTGCTGTAGAGCCTCCAGCCTTCGGTGTGCTGGCGGCGTTCGCCCTCGTCGGGCAGTCCGAGGTGACGCAGCCGGAGCACGGTCGCACCCTGCTCGGGCGTCAACGTGATCTCGACGGTCGTCGATCCAGGCGGGACGGTCGCATGGCCCTCCCAACCCCAGGTCATCACCAGCCGGCGCGGCGGATCGATCTCCTGGTATTCCCCACTCGCGATGTGCACGCCGTCGACGTCGATGCGAAACCGTCCGCCTGGCCGCGCATCGAGCTCGGCGCCGACGCCCATCCATTTCACGAAGCGGTGCCGGTCCGTCAGGTAGGCGAACACGATGTCGGGTGACGCCTCGATCCGCTGCGTGATCTCGATCGCGCCCGTCAGGTCCTCAACCATGCCGCTTCCGACCGACCTCCTCTTCAGCGAGGTCGCGCAGCCGGCCGAGATCGCGCGCCCACATCTGTCGTAACACGACCTCGAGCGGGCCGAGCGCCCGCCGATCGGCTTTGTAGTAGCGATGGGTGCCCTGGCGCCGCTCGGTGATCAGGCCGGAATTCTTGAGGACTCGTAGGTTCTGGGAAACCGCCGGCCAGCTCACATCGCGAACCGTCGAGGCGATTTCACCGGCGGAGTGCTCCGCACCCCAGACCAGCCGCAAGATCTGGCGCCGCCGCGGACTGGCGATCGCCTCCATGGCGGCTTCGAGCGGGTGATTGCGAGCTCGGACTTGCGTTCTGGGCATGCCTTATTTAAGCTACTTCTAAATTAAGTCGTTCCTTTAGGAGGATGCTAACATGGCCGCTCCGCTGGTGCATCAGGTAAATGTCAAGGCGACTCCCGCGCAGATCTATGAGGCGGTCTCGACGGCCAAAGGGCTCGGCGCCTTCTGGACGTCGGCGAGCCAGAGCGAGCCCAAGGTTGGCTCGATTTCCACCTTCGGTTTTGGCGGGCCGTCGCAGCGGATGCGAATCGACGAGCTGAAGCCGGGAACGCGGGTCAAATGGACGGCGCTCGCCGACTTCCCCAACTGGGATGGGACGACCGTGACCTGGGACATCTCCCCTGCCGAAAACGGCGAGACCAGCGTCCTATTCCGCCACGCAGACTGGCCGGCATCCGTCTCGCAGGATGACCTCGGCTCGATCAACTACACCTGGGGCCTCATCGTCGAGCGCCTCAAGCAATACGCGGAGACCGGCAAGCCGAACCCACTTTTCGCCTTCGCGACGCGCTAGCGCTTACATCGACGATGGCAGCTTGTCGGCTGCCGTCGATGTCATAACGCACCCCCGTGTCACTTGCGGTAATCTTTCCAGCGGCATGTTGGCACATGAGCCAAACGAGGACCCCGGCGAACTCATCCAGATCGCCCTCGACGTCGCCGGGTCCCTCGATCCGCGGGAGGTCATCGCCCGCATCCTGGAGCGCGGCACGCATGCCGTGCAGGCGGATCGAGCCACCCTCTCCAGCCTGGTCGACGACCACGTCGTGATCGAGGCCACCTACGGCCGGGCGGGCGAGCTGACCTGGGTCGGGCAACGCTACTCTGCCGACTACTTCGGGGGACAGCCATTGGTGCAAGAGGCGATCGACACCTTGCAGCCCACCTTCGGCGGTCGGTTGGCGGCCGACAAGGCCGCGCCGGAGTTCCGTCAGGCGCTCAGCAGCGTACGCCACGTGGCGGTGGTCCCACTGGTCCACGGCGGACGGGCAGTCGGCATGCTGGTGTTCAGTCGCTACGAGGATCGGGCGTTCACGTCGGCGGACCTGGCGGCGTTGACGCTGCTGGGAACGATCTCCGGGCTCGCGCTGCGCAACGCCCGGCTCTATGAGGAGGGGCAAGCGGCGCGAAAGCGGGCCGACGAGACGGCTGCGCGGCTGCGCCTCGCGGTGGAAGCGGCCGAGGACGTCGCCAGCCAGGTGCACCTGGATGAGGTGCTGCGCCGCCTGCTGCAGCGCGCGGGCGCGTCGGTTGACGCCGACGGGACGTCGCTTGCGCGGCTCGAAGGCAGCGAGATGGTGATCGAATCGACCCCGACGGGGGAGCTCGTCGGCAGCCGCTGGCCGCTCATGCCCAGGGTGCTGGCGGGGGTCTCAAAAGGGCGCGCAGTCGAACTGACCGCAGCGGAGTACACCGGCGCCCCGGAAGGCCTCGAGTCCGTGGTCCAGCCGTATCGACGCTTCCTGGTCGCTCCGCTGGCGGTCGGCGGCGAGACGATCGGGCTGCTGGCGATGGGCCGCAAGATCGATGAGCCATTTGAGCCCGTCGCGGTCCAGTCCCTGCAGCATTTTTCCACGCTTGGCGCCCTCCTGCTGCGCAATGCCCGCCTGATCGCCCAGGCCCAGAAGGCGGAGCAGGCGAAGAGCGACTTCATGAGCATGGCGGTCCACGAGTTGCGCGCGCCCCTCACCGTCGCCAGCGGCTACCTGGGGATGGCGATGGAAGGTGCCTTCGGTGAACTGCCGCCTACCCTGAAGGATATCCTCGCGACCGCCCAGCGAAAGACGGAGGAAGCCAAGCTTCTAGCGGACGAACTCCTTACGGTGGCACGCCTCGAAGGGAGGATTCTGATACCCAAAGCCGAGCCGCTCTCGGTCATGGAAGCGTTGCAAGCGGCAGTGGCGCGGGCGAGGCCCCGCGCCGAGCTGGTCAAAGGGACGATAGAGATTGAGCAAGGTGACGAGGGCACCATGCTGGCCGACCCGGTCATGGTTGGGAAGATCCTCGACAACCTCCTCAACAACGCCCTGACCTACAGCGACCATTCTCCGACCATCCGCATGCAGGCGCGGCGCGATGCGGCCCAGGTGGCGATCACCGTTGCCGATGACGGCATTGGTGTCGCACCAGCTGACCAGCCGCGGATCTTCGAGCGATTTGCCCGGGGCACCGACCGGCTCTCCAAGGAAAAACCGGGAAGCGGCCTTGGCCTCTACCTCAGCCGCGGCCTGGCCGAGCAGATGGGCGGCTCACTGCAGTTGCAGGCGAGCCAGCCAGGCAAGGGCTCGACCTTCGTCTTGCGCCTGCGGCTGGCGACGTCCTAAGCGATCGCGTCGAGCAGGCGGCGCGAGCTGGCGCTCACGTCGCGCACCGCCGATTCGAACGCCGGCGTATTGGCGCGTGACGGCACGCGGTAGCCGCTGATCTTGCGCACGAACTGCAGGGCGGCGTCGTGAATCTCCTGGTCGGTTGGCTTTTCGTCACGGCGGCGGAGCGTCTTGATACTTCGGCACATACCGTAAGTCTGACAAAAGAGAGGCTGGAGGCGGGCCCGGCCCGCGCGTCGTCGATGGCGGCAGCTGACGTAAGAATTGGGATACGCTATTAGGAGTTCACCGCTCGCCGCTGCATGAGATTGCAAGGGGACATGCCATGAAGTCACAAGACCAGAGAAATTTGCGCGCGAAGTCGGGTGTAAGCCGGCTGTGGCTCGGGGTTGCCGCAGTCGCCGGCGCAGCCATCGCTTACCTGGGTGACCGGGAACGGGGCAACGCTCGACGCCAGGCGGCGCTTCACCAACTCTCGGGCGCTGCGCAGGCCGCGGTGGAGCGCACCAGCCGCTGGCGCGGGTTTGTCAGTTCACGCCTGCCCGGCCGGGTGCACGGTGAGCTACCGGCGCAGGTCACCGTCCCGAGCGAACCCACAGCGGCCGCCACGGCGCCGTCCCGTTCGAAGCGTGCGGAGCGAAGCGCGGAACCCGCCGCCGAAACGAAAAAGCCCGAATCACTCGTCCCGGAGAATCCGCCAGCGCCGTAGCAGCTTCTGGGCCGGTGGACCACGAAGCTGACCGCCTGCGTCTGGCGGCGCCGGTCATGACCGATCAGCTTGACGTAGCAGCGCGGGTTGGCAGCCCTACAGGTCTCGATCTCGGTGAGCTGCCACTGACCGAGTGATACCAGCGCTCGACGCCGATGTCGCGGTGGTTGGCGCTGGGCCGGCCGGAGCCGCCGCGGCGCTCTTTGCCGCGCGACGTGGCCATCGGGTGATCATCTTCGACAAGCAGGATTTTCCCCGCAACAAGCCATGTGGTGAAGGGCTGATGCCAGGCGGGCGGCCGGCATTGCGCGAGCTTGGCCTCGAGGATGGGGTCATCTCGAGCGGGGCGCCACCGCTCGAGGGAATCCAGTTCGGGTTGGCCGAGCAACCACAGGTGGCGGTGCCCTTTCCCGAGCATGACGGCGAACAAGCGGGACTGGGAATCCGGCGGCTCACCTTCGATGCTCGCCTGGTCGACGCGCTCGGTCACGATTCCCGGATCCAGTTCTGCCCTAACACGGAAGCGCGCGATGTCAGAACGGGCACCGATGGCATGGCGACGGTGATCACCGCGGCCGGCGAGGTCCGCGCTCGCTTCGTGGCCGTGGCCGATGGCCTGCGTTCCGCGTTTCGTCATCGCCTGGGTTGGACGGTTGGCCCGCGTCCGCCCCACCGCTACGGCATCGTCGCCCACTGGACGATGGACGGGCCCGTCGATCCCTGGGTGCGGATCACTTTCGACCGTGGCCTCGAGGTCTACGAAGGTCCGGTGGCTGGCAACCAGCGAATGGTCGGACTGCTCTGCTACCAGGATCGCATGCGCGAGTTCGGCGGCCGGCTCGAGTCGAACTACCGAGAGGTCGCCCAGTCCTTGCGGCCGGCGCTGCGCAACGCGGAGATGGCTGGTTCCGTTTCAGCCGTGGGTCCCTTCTGGTATCGCGCGTCGACGGTTGCCCGCGATGGCATCTTCTTGATCGGCGATGCCGCTGGGTTCACCGACCCCATCACCGGAGAGGGCATCGCCGCTGGCCTGCGCCAGGCACGCGCCTTCGCTGCCGCCCTGGACAACCCGAATCCCGAGCGTGCCTACCGGCAGCTGCACCGCCGGCTGACGAAAGACCCGCGTCGCGTGGCCGCGCTGTTCCTCCGGTTGAGCCGCACACCGGCGTTGGTCGAGCGCGCCATGCGCAGCCATCAACGCGCTCCCCAGACGCTGACGACCTTGCTCGGGATCGGCTTCGGCTACTGGGGATTCAACCGCGTCACTCCGCGGGAGTGGATCCGGATGTTCAGCGGCCGCTGACCAGGCGCGGCAGGAAGGCGGGCTTGTCCGCCATCCGCTCGCGGTACGCCGGGATCGCCATCAGCAGCACGTCCTCTTCCTGAATCCGCCGGCGGAGCAGCAGAGCATTGGCCACGCCGAGAACGACTGTACTGGCATAGGCGCCGCCAATCAGCGGAAGGCCGAGGAATTCGAGGCCGAGTGCGACGTAGTTCGGATGGCGGATAAAGCGGTACGGGCCGCGGTCGACAATGCGCAAATCGCTCGGCACCACGGCGCGCACCGTCCATGATCCCCGGAGACTGATCAGCACGCTGAGGCGAAGGGCGAGCGCGGACACCGATGCGATCCAGCCGGCCGCGGCAGTCGCGGGAGGCGGTGGATGCCCGCGCCACCACCGCTCGAGGGCGGGAAGCGTGAAGAGGCCGACATTGACAAGAGCGATCCACTTGAAGATCGACCTCCCAGCCTGCGGCGCGGATGGCTGGCGGCCTCGGATCAATCGCTCGTTCCGCGCAGAGTAGAGCAGCTCGAGGCCCCGCTGCGAACCAAAGGCGAGTAAGACCGCCGCGTACCGCCGGGGACTCACGACAGCCGCATCAGCGCCAGCTCGATTGAAAGACCTGGACCGAGTGCGATGGCCAGCACCCGACCTTTCGTTCCGCTGCGCTGCATCTCCTCGAGCACAAAGAAGATGCCGGCGCTCGACGCGTTGCCATTGCCCGCGAATACCGAGCGCGAGGTGGCCAGCGCGTCGGGATGAAGGTCCAACGCGTGTTCGATGGCGTCGACGATGCGCGGCCCTCCCGGGTGCGCGGCAACCCCGTCGAGGTCCGCCAGACCGAGGCCGGCCTCCCCGAGAAACGTTTCGACCGCACCACGCAGGTGCTTCTCCACCACATCAGGAAGCTCGCGGCTGAGAATCACACGAAGCCCACCGTCGCGCAGCTCGTAGCGAAGATGGCGAGCGCCCTCCGGCACCAGGACCGTGCCGACGTCCTCGAGCGTCCAGCCGGGGCCGTCACCCCCACGCAGGACCACCGCCCCGGCGCCATCGGCAAAGACAATCGCGGCCACGAGGTTGTCGACCGAGCGATCGTCGGGCTGGAACGTGAGCGACGGGATCTCGACGGCGAAGAGCAGCACGCCCCGCTGCGGGTAGGCGCGCAGGTAGTCGAGCCCCCGCGCCAGCCCTGCTACCCCGCCGCCGCATCCGAGCTCCGTGATCGGGAGCCGGGCGACGTCCGGCCGCAGGCCGATCAACGGGATCAGTTCGGCGTCGAGCGATGGTAGCACGACGCCGGTGCACGACACACCGATCACGAGGCCGATGCCCGTGGGTGCGAAGCCGCTTCGTTCCAGGGCCGTGCAGCACACCTGCCGGGCCAGCACCCGAGCATGTTCGAGATAGGCGTCCGTTTGCTGACTCTGACTCCGGCGCTCCATGAGGGACGTCAGTGGTTCGGCGAAAAACCGGGTCCGCGCCCCCTCCGCACCCTGAAGCTTTGGCATGCGGCGTCCGCGTACCCGGCCGAGTGCGTCCCACACCTCGTCCACGGTGGCCGTGGTCGACGGCACCGCGGTCGCCATGCCGGCGATCTGCGCGTGGCCGAGTGGCATCCGTCGCGCTCGCCTTCCCACACCGGGGCTCGCTGTAGATGTCATCAGTCTGATGCTAGGCTGACGCGATGGTCGTTCGTCCGGCCGAACGTGAAGATCGCTCCCAGCTGCTCGAGTTGATCAAGGGGTATTTCGCCTTCTACCGCACCCCCTTTCCTGCCGTGTCGAAAATCGCGACTATGCTTGATCTGCTGGAGCGGGATCCGGGGCTTGGTGTCCAGCTGGTCGCCGAGGAGGCAGGCCGCCTTCACGGTTTCGCCAGCCTGTACGCCTGTCTCGACACGCTGGTCGCCGAGCGCATCCTCGTCATGAACGACCTCTTTGTCGACCCCTCCCTTCGCAATCGTGGCGTCGGCGCGGCGCTCTTCGACGCCAGCCTGGCTTACGCAACGGTGCACGGTTACGCCCGACTTGATTGGGTCACCGCCGCTGACAACCAGGGCGCCCAGCGTTTCTACGACCGCCACGGCGGCCGGCGCGGCCCCTGGGTCTCCTATAGTGCGACCCCCAGCGATCACCCCGACCGCTGAGTAAAGGACGCAGGGAATTCCGCAGGTCGGCGATATACCCCAAATGCCCAAATTCCCCCCGCTTGAGAAGGACCCGTTTGACACCGACGACGATATTCAGCGGCTCGCCAAGGTCAGCGGGCAGTCGGTGACAGCCCAGTCCCGGCAGCAGCTGCTTGCCCGCGATCCCTCGTTCGACGACGCGTCGTTCCTTAACCAGGCAAAGGCCACCTTCATGACCCTGCAGAAGGCCCGGGCCGACCGCACGCTGGAGTCGTTCCGGACCCAGCTCACCGACCTCATGTACAACCAATGGAAGGCGCGCGCGGACGCCCAGTCAGCCCGGCATCGCCGGACCGTGCTCACTCGGCTCGATATCGACACCGCGAGCATTGCCCGGATTCTTGTCGAACCTGACGCCGACATCATCACCGTCGAGTTCGAGGGCACCGTCGTCATTGGCGCCCTGGACGAACGTAGCGGACGGATGCCCACCGGCACACCAATTCCAGATGGCTTTACCGAATACTGGACCTTTGTCCGACATCCGGGCAACCCCAACTGGCTCCTCGACGAGGTGGGTGGCCCGGCTGACTGGCGCCTAGCCAGCTAACGGCGATTCCGATCCGACCGGTTCGAGCCTCAGGCGCTCTTTCGCTTGCGCCGCGCCGCCGGCTTCCCGCGGTTCTTGGACGCCTGCCGCGCTTGCTCGACGCTGGCCCGCAGCGCTGACATCAGGTCCTGCACTCCGGTGCCCGCCGGCACCCCGATTCCCGCCGGGCGGGCAGAGGCGGCCCGGCCTTCGATCAGCGCAGTGAGGCGCTGGCGATACGCATCGGGATAACGCTCGGGCTCGAAAGGTCCGGATAGGGTGTTGATCAACAGCGACGCCATCTCGCGTTCGTTCTTCCTTAGGTCCGCGGGCTTGGACGGTTCGAGGCCAGCTGCCGGCAGGATCTCGTCGGCATGGAACATGGTGGTCAGCACCATGAGCCGGCCATGCGGACGAAGCGCGGCAAGGTATCGCTTGCGGCGCAGCACGAACCAGCAGATCGCCATCTTCCCGGTGTCCCGCATGGCATCGACCAACAACCCATAGGCACGCTCGTAATCCCGGTCGGGCACGGCGTAATAGCTGACGTCGAAGTAGATCGGGTCGACCGCGGACGCGTCGACGAACTGCTCGACGTCGATGGTCCGGGTTCGTTCGGGGGCGAGCTCCTCCAGCTCCTCGCGATCGACCGTGACATAGCGGTCCTTGGCGACCTCGAACCCCTTGACGACATCGTCCCGGGTGACCGGGCGGGGCGTCGGGTCACCCCCCACCCCGACCCTCCCCCCGCCGGGCCCGTCGGCCCACGCGAGCGGCGCTTTAGTGCCAAGCGAGCGTTTGAGACGTTCTGGGAGGGTTGGGGTGGCGGCGGCAACCTCGATCACCTTCTGGTGGCGGATCCGCTGCCCGCTCGACCGATCGATCTCGTGAAAGCGAACGTCCTTCCGTCGGGTTGCCGGGTATAGGCGCACCGGCACGCTGACCAGGCCGAAGCTGATGGTTCCCGACCACACCGCACGCGCCATCCTCTGATTATCGCGCTGGCGGCGCCGTATCATAGCCCGAAGGACGTGGGCATCCTGGAGCGCGCGCTGGTCGAGTCGACGATCCCCGCCAAGGATCTCGAGCGCGCGAGGGCCTTTTACGCCGAAAAGCTCGGATTGACACCGACCAGCGAGGAGCGGATCGGTCTCCGCTACCGCCTCGCGGACGGCACGAGGTTCCGGCTCTTCCGCAGTGGCGGCGTGGCGTCCGGCGCCCACACCCAGATGGCGCTGATGGTCGAGGACGTGGTGGCGGCGGTCAAGGAGCTTCGTTCCCGCGGTCTCACCTTCGAGGAATACGACAGCCCAGGGCTCAAGACGACGGACGGGATCGCCGACGTGGGCTATGCCCGGGCCGCATGGTTCAAGGACAGCGAAGGCAACCTGATCGGGATCTCGCAGCCAAGCCCCTGACGGCCGTCAGGCTGCCTGGTTGAGCTCCATCGGATAACCCGCCGCGCGCCACGCCGGCAATCCGCCCTCGAGCATCCACGCGTCATAGCCCTCGCCCCGCAGGACTCGCGTCAGCCGAGCGCTGGCATCCTCATCCGCGCAGGTGCAGTAGGCAATGATGGTCTTGTCATGGGAAAGGCCGGGCAGCCCCTTGACGACATCGGCGGCGTGCCGATTCACGTCGAGGAGGTCTCGTGGTGACACCCGAACCGCCCCAGGGATCCTTCCCCGGACGGCGCTCTCGATGAATGGGGAGGTCACGTCCAGCACGATCGCCTGGCCGGCCTCGATGGTTTCCTTGGCTTTTGCGGCATCGATCCAGTAGGGAACAAACGTCATTGCTCTTCCTCCAATGCTTGTCACGGTCATTGAACCATTCACATAGTGAGTAAACCATTGATGGCCGGGGTATATTCCCATCATGGCCGTCAAAGTTGAAAGAAAACCCAAAGAGGCGCTCTGGAGCCTGCTCCGGGACGATGCCTTTGCCAGCCTGCGCGACGATTTCACGGCCCGAGTCGCCGAGTGCGACCTCTCCCTTTCCCAGGGCAAGCTGATTCGGGAGCTGGCCAAGCCGGAGTCGCAGCGTGAGCTCGCCCGCCGGCTCCACTACGATCCGTCCAATATCACGTCCCTGGCAGACTCACTCGAGGAGCGCGGCTTGGTCGAGCGCCGCGCGGATGCCTCGGATCGGCGCTTTCGCCTGCTGGCGCTGACGCCGGCGGGCGAACGGCTCCGTGCGGCGCTAGAGGAGCTGCTGGCCAAGCCGCCGCATTTCCTCGACCGGCTGACGCCGGCTGAGCAGAAACAGCTGCTGCAGCTGCTGGCCAAGCTCTTCGAGACCGAACGCCGCCGGTCCCGCTAGCGCGCCGCTTCGACCCGTCCCGGCATCGCGGCATCGGCCTCGCGCTGCAGCCGCGCCTCATTGCGCCGCAGAAAGACGATGACCGCGATGATCACGATGACGCCGACGACCGCCAGTACCGCGTCGACCGTGCCCGAGAGCCGGAGCAACTGCTGGCCCAGCAGGTAAGCGGCGACGCCGTAGATCGTTGACCAGATGATGCCGCCCGCCGCATTGAAGATCAGGAAGCGGCGCCAGTGCATGCGGTTGACGCCGGCAAGGAAGGCCGCAAAGATGCGCAGCACAGAAACGAATCGCCCGAAGAACACCACTTTGGGCCCGTGTTTGTGGAACAGGTATTGACCGAGCCTCAGGCGCTTTTCCTCCAGACGGATGTAACGCCCGTACCGTTTGAGCAGCCGGTAGCCGCCGGTGCGGCCGATTACGTACCCGATGTTGTCCCCGACGATCGCACCAGCCGAGGAGGCGACGATCACCCAGAAGATCGAGAGCTTGCCCGTTGTCCCCGCGTAAATAGCGGCGGTGACCAGCATCGTTTCCCCCGGAACCGGAATGCCGATACTCTCGATGCCCACGAAGAAGAAGACCGCGAGGTAGCCATAGGTGGCCAGCACGCTGTCGAGGTTGCGTGCGAGGAAATTAAGCATGGGAGCATCAGCCTAGCGGGATGCCCTAACAATCGGGGTACCCCCCGCTGCGCCGGCGGCAGCGGGCTCACCCGCTGGTTCTCGTACGCCGACTTCGTCGAGGTGCAGCAGCAGGTCACGCGGATCCTCGTAGACCCGGTAGGCACCGGCCTGCTGCAACTCCTCCCGACCGTAGCCGCCCGACAGCAACCCGACGCCCAACGCGCGCGCCCGCTGTGCGGCCAACAGGTCCCAGACGCTGTCGCCGAAAACGATCGAGTGAGCGATGTCGACCCCCAGACGAGCGGCGGCCGCCAGGAACAGGTCAGGGTCGGGCTTGGCATGGGCCACGTCCTCGCGGGTGATCACGACCTTCGGCTCCACGCCGAGCAACTTGATCGATGGACCTGCGGTCTTGGTGCTGCCGCTGGTGGCGATCGCCCACGGCACGTTCTGCCGGGTCAGCCTGCTCAGCAGGTCGTGGGCCCCGGGCAGTGGGCGGACCTCGCCGAGCCGGCCTACGAAGGCCTCGGCGTGTTGGGCGAGAAGGCGCTTCGCCTCCTCAGCGCTGAGCTTCTTGCCGGTCTCGCGCAGCAACGCGTTGACGAAGAGGCCACCGCTCATCCCGATGCGCCGGTGGATCCGCCAGACGGACAGCTCCATGCCGGCTTTTGCAAGCACCTCGTGCCATGCGAGCACGTGCTGATAGACACTATCGACCAGGGTTCCATCGAGGTCGAAGAGCAGCGCCGGCACCGGTTCCGCCACAGACCTAGTGTGGCACGGCAGAGCTCGGCCCCGACTTTGAGCGTCTTTAACCTGCGTTTAACCGCCGGCCTGTAGACTGCACGCCCATGCCAAAGACGTCCCGACTGGCGATCATCGCCCACGACGGAAAGAAAGCGGACCTCGTTGCGTTCGCGGTGTTCAATCGCGACCGCCTGGCCGAGTTCAAGCTCGTTGCCACGAGCTCGACGGGCAAGCTGCTGGTGGAAAAAGTCGGGCTCGAGGTCGAGTGTCTCGAATCAGGCCCCGTCGGCGGCGACGTCCAGATCGCAAACCGGGTGGTGGAAGGCAACGTCGACGCCGTGATCTTCATGGTTGATCCGCTCGGACAGCATCCTCACGACCCGGACATCCAGACGCTACTCCGGATCTGCAACGTGGCCAACGTACCGCTGGCGACGAACAGCGCGACGGCCGATGCCCTGATCGGCTCGCCGCTCCTTACGCAGCTTCGCGCCGAGAGCTAGCTCGGGTCTAATTTTGATTTCGGGGTTGCTGCGACGATCGGCAGGTTATCCCGCTGCCCAAAAACGAAGGCGAAGACCGCTTGCAGCAGCAACACCAGGCCGACTACCGCGGCGGCGACGAGGCAGCAAGCCTGTCGAGTCCAGGCCCGATCCGGGCTTTCCGTTCCTGTAGATGAACCCATGTAGCCCCGCGATCCGTATATGTACCGGAACCGGCGTCACCTTCACCTACGGGATCGGCACCTCCTCCCCATCCTGAGCCCAGCGTGTATGGAACGACCCTTCCCGGTCGACCCGCTTGTAGCTATGGGCCCCAAAGTAGTCGCGGAGGCCCTGCACGAGGTTCGCGGGCAAGCGGTCCCGCCGATAGGCGTCGTAGTAAGCGAGCGACGACGAGAATGCCGGCACCGGGATCCCGCGGTCGACCGCGACGCCGAGTACCCGCCGCCAGGCATCCTGCGCCGACGCCATCGCGTCGCGGAAGTAGGGCGCCAGGAGGAGGTTCTTCAACGCGGGCTCTGCCGCATAGGCATCCGTGATCCGGTTGAGGAAGCGGGCGCGAATGATGCAGCCGCCGCGCCAGATCCGGGCGATCGCCCCCAGCTTCAGGTCCCAGCCGTACTCGTTGGATGCCGCTTGCATCTGCTCAAATCCCTGCGCATAGGCCACCATCTTCGAGGCGTAGAGCGCGCTGCGCACGTCGTCAACCAGCGAGCCGGGCGCGGCATCCCGCATCGCGCCGTTCGGGCCGGCAAGCGTCCGTGAGGCGAGTTGCCGGTCGGCCTTGAGCGCCGACAGGAATCGGGCGAAGACCGCCTCGGTGATGGTGGTCACCGGGATCCCCAGGTCGAGTGCCGATTGCGACGCCCACTTGCCCGTGCCTTTCTGCACTGCCTCGTCGAGGATGACGTCGACGAGCGGCCGGCCGGTCGCGCGATCGCGCTTAGCCAGCACCTCGGACGTGATCTGGATCAGGTACGACTCGAGGTCGCCCCTGTTCCATTCGGCAAAGATGCGCGAGAGCTCTTCCGCACCAAGGTTGAGCGCGTGGCTGAGCAGGTCGTAGGCCTCGGCGATCAGCTGAATGTCGGCGTACTCGATGCCGTTGTGGACCATCTTGACGTAATGGCCGGCGCCGTCCGGACCGATGTAGGTGCAACACGGTTCGCCGTCGACGTGGGCGCTGATCTTGGTAAGCATCGGCTCCACCCGCTGATACGCGTCGCGCGCGCCACCCGGCATGATGCTGGGCCCGAGCAACGCCCCTTCCTCCCCGCCCGAGACGCCCGTGCCGATGAAGCGAAGACCGCGTGCCTCCAGCGCCTTGCCCCGCCGCACGGTGTCGAGGAAGTACGAGTTGCCGCCGTCGATGAGAATGTCGCCCGCCTCCAGATGCGGTACAAGGTGATCGATGGTCTCGTCGACCGGGGGCCCGGCCTTGACCATCATCAGGATCCTGCGCGGCTTCTCCAACTGGGCCGCCAGTTCCTGCGGCGTATGGGCCGCTGTGAACGCGCCCTCCGCCCCGAACTGCTTCATGAAGTCGTCAACGCGCAACGTGGTGCGGTTGTAGACGGAAACGCCGAACCCATTTCGCGCAAGGTTGCGGGCGAGGTTCATGCCCATCGTGGCCAGCCCAACGACGGCGATGACGCTCACCGCTTTTTTGAGCTCGCCCGCCGGAGGCTGACGCCCAGCATCGCCAGGACGATCACCGGAATCAGCCACCACGCGGCAATGTGGTTGACGTTCAGGATGGCCGACAGGACCAGTCCGATGGCGACGGCAGCCGCCACGGTCCAGTCATCCCCAACGATGAAGTCCCACAGGAAGCGTGCGACCGCCGCGATCCAGGAAAACGGTGGGGGCATCGCCTATACCGCCGGCCGAAGGCCCAGAGCGCGGTTCCGCTCGAGCGTGATGTAGGTCAGAGCCGTCGCCACGTACAGGACCAGCAATCCCGGAATCGCGGCGTCACCACCAGGCCAGTCGATCCCCAGACCCTCGATCGCCCAGAAGGTGCCGAAGGTGGTGAGAAGAACTCCAACGATCAGCTGGAGCAGGCTGCGTGGAATCCGTCGAACACTCTGGTGGAGGGCAAGTCCGAGCCCGCCGACGATGATCACCGCGCCGACGCCGCCGATCGCCGCACCGATCAGGTGGTTTGCGCCCGCGCCGAAGGTGACCACGATGAAGGCGACCTCAAGCCCCTCCAGCACGACGCCTTTGAAGGCGAGAAACCAGGCAGTCCAGTCCATGCCGGGGCCCGTCCACTCGGCGGCCTCATGCGGGTCCTGGCCGCCGATGCCGGCGAGCCCCCGCGCAGCAACGCGCCTGATGCCCTTGCGAAACCACTGGAGCCCGAAGGTGAGCAACAGGGCGCCGACAATCAAGCGCAGCGGTCCGATCGGCACCCGACTGAGCGCGGCCCCGGCCACGACTACCACCACCGCCAGCACCCCAAAGCCGGACGCGGCGCCGATCAGGGTCGAGCGCCACCCGCGCGTCGCGCCGACACCGACGACGATCGTGACCATCTCGATCGCTTCCACCGCCGAGGCCAGGAAGGTCGTAATGATTACCGGGATGAGACCCGTCATGTTTTGACTGTACCGGTTTGAGGCTTCTCCGTCACCCTACTTTCGAGTGAGCCCCCTCCTCGCCCAACTGGTGTACGAATAGCGGGTGGACGCCAGCGGCACCGATATCGCCACCACCGAGACGCCAGCTCCGTCGCGACGTCCGAAGCTCTCGGTTGCGGCGTCGGCCGATCGGGCTTCGCCGCGCTACGGCGCGCCGCGCGCGCCGCCATCGTCATTCCGCCGGTTCTCGCCTTCAACACGCTGGTCCTCCACAGCCGCGCCGGCGTGGCGTTCGATGCCTTCCTCAATGAGCGGTCGGCGACCTCGCTCGACCCGCAGACTGCCGGCTTCCTGCTTGCCGCCGGGAACCATGCAATTCTGGCTGGCGATCTGCTCGATGTCATTTCGACGCGGCTGCGGTACCAGGCCGGCGATTGCCCGGGCGGCGCCCGCGCCGTACGCGCGCAGTGGGCATCCTGCTCGACGGCTTCGCGCACCTGGCCGACCGGCTCGCACTGCAGCCGCCGAAGGAGGACGCCGACCACGTGTCACTGCGGGCGCAGAACCTGGCGCGGCTCGAGGACGACCTCAAGGAGCCGGTGGCTCGCGCCGCGGACGCAGCGCGCACGCCCTGGTGGCGCTGACGTCGGGCTCGACGGCTTAGTCGGCAGTCGCCAGGAGCGCCGCGAAGGGGTCCGTGTACTTCACGCGGCCTTCGCGCGTCACCGCATATGGCGAATAGCCTGATCGACCGGCTACCCATGCGACACCGGCGATGCCCATCGCAAAACCCACGGTGGCATAGGCATCGGCCAGCGTCAGGCTCGGGCCGGCCACGGTCAGGCTGAGCAACTCTCCGTTCGGCATCCCGGTCCGTGCGTCGCGGATGTGGTCACCTCGCTCGTAGTTCCCGCTCGTTGCAACCGCCAGATCCGTCGCATGGAGCATGGCCGCGAGCGCCGTTGCATCCCGCGGATGGCGGATGCCGATCCGCCATGAACGCCCCGGCTCGGGCTTACCGCGGACCACGATGTCGCCCCCGGCGTTGATACAAAAGTTACGCGCGCCGGCACGCGCGAGCAGCGCCGCGGCACGCTCCACAGACCATCCCTTCACCAGGCCCGAGGGATCGAGCCGGCCGTCCGGTCGCCAGCGCCAGGCGTTGAACACGCCGCCGGTCTCGAGGCGTAAATCCTCGCACTGCGACACCACCTCGCCCACGTCGACCGCGCACTCTTCGAGTGTCAACTCACCGCGGCCGAGACGGCTGATCTCACTCTCTGGTTGGAAGGGGCTGAACCGCGCATCCACCTCTCGCAACCAATCGAACGCTCCCTCTACCGCCTCGTCCTCGACTCCGGCGTCCCGGAGGTCGATCGAAATCGCGGTTCCCATGATGTGCTCGACCCGTACGCGGCGGGTCACCGTCTCAACCATGGGCCTGGTCGAGCGCGGATTGCACGGACTGGGCATACGAGTCGCTTGTATAGGTCGCGCCGGAGAGGCTGTCGATCTGGGCAGTCTGCGCTTGCAAAACCTCGTCCTGTAGCCGCGGGGAGGCGTACTGGCTTATCTCCGCCGACCGCTGCCGGTCGAACGGCAGCTGCAGCGCCTGCACGTCGGTGATTCGTCCGCCGACGATCGTCACCTTCACCTGGGTATCGCCGAACTGGTTGGGGAAGTCCTGACCGGTGTACTGCCCGTCTTTATACGTCGCGCCGGTGGGCGACGGCGTGGGCGTCGGCGCGCTGGAGTCACTCGGCGTCGCCGATGCTGTGGGAGTTAGGCTTGCCTGGGAGACATCGGCAGCCGGGATGCGCGGTCGCGCCTGCGCCGGCGTCTTGAAACTGAAGAGCAGCACGACCGCGATGCCGGTGGCGACGATGGCAACGGCGGCGCGGGTTGGCATGATCGGCCTCACAGCAGCGCGAAGCGCTCGAAATGGATTTGCTGCTCAGGAACGCCCAGAGCTCGGAGGATCCCCTGCACCCGCTCCATCATCGATGCCGGCCCGCAGACGAAGATGTCGCGCGACGCCACGTCGGGGACCAGCCGCCGGAGCGTCTGCTCGGACAGCGGGTCCTCCGGGAGCTCCGGCGTGCCTCGCTGACCAATCAGATAATGAATCGCTCCACGGCGATCGCGGATGAGCTTCTCCAGCTCATCGCGGAAGACAACATCCTCCCAGGACCGTGCGCGATAGATAAGCGCGATGGCGTTTTTCTTCGCGGGGATCTCCTCGATCAAGGCCCGGAGGGGCGTGATGCCGATGCCGCCGGCGACCAAGAGCACCTTCGGGCGACGCTGCCGCTGCGCGGTGAAAAGCCCGTAGGGGCCCTCGACGGCGACCCGCGTGCCCGGGTGGAGACCCTGCAACCCGCGGCTATCGTCGCCGATGCCCTTGACCGTGAGGCGGAGAAACCGGTTGTTGAGCGGAGCCGAGAGCGAGAACGGGTGTGTCCGCCACCAGCCGTCGCGCGTCAAAAAACGCCACCGAAAATACTGGCCGGCACGTGCCTGGAGCTGATCCAACTCGCGCCCGGTGACATAGAGCGAAACCACGCCGGGCGCCTCGGGAACGATCTGCGTCACGCGCAGGTGATGGCGAAGGCTCATTCGCCACGGATGGCCCACGCGGAAAGCGAGAAGGCAAAGGCCAACCGCCACGTACAGGGCAATCCAGTACCAGCGGGCGATCGCGTCATCCGTGAAGTCGGTTCCGACGGCCAGCTCATGGCCGAAGGCGAGCGCGATGGCCAGGTAGGCGTAGAGGTGCAGGAACCGCCAGGTCTCCCAGGTCAGTCGCCGACGCGCCAACCGAAGGGACGTGACGGCGACCATGATCAACAGGCCGGTGGCCGCGGTCGCCATCAGGACATAGGGATAGGTCGTCACCAGGTTCCAGGCCTCCGCGAGGACGGAATTGCCGTTGCCAAAGGCATAGCCGGTGGTCGTGAGGATCACGTGGCCGCTGATCAGGATCGTGACGCTGAAGCCCAGCCACCGGTGCCATTGGGCAAGGCCGTCCATCCCGAAGCGGCGTTCGAGCCACGGGCTGCGTGACATCAACAGGACCTGGACGAGCGCGGCGTAGGTGCCGACCAGGGCCGTCAGCTGGCCGGCGGCGGTCAGCTTTGCGGATGGGCTGCCGAGCTGATTCAAGGCGCCGTGCCGCACCCACATCGCGACCACGAGGGCGGCGTTGATGACCACCACCAGGATCACGTCGCCCGCGGTAAGCACGAGACGCCGCGGACGGGCGGCGTGGCCGGCTCGGCCCGCTCGCCGGTCGGGAGTCTCCTGACGCGCGATGATGCTCATTCCTTTATCGGTGACGCGTACGTGCAACGGGCCACAGCCCTTGACCCCGCGCCCCATCGTGGCAAACGGGGGTGAATGAGAAATGAGGTGCGCTTAAGAGTGCGCTAAGGGACGCCTTTGTCGACTGGCCATCAAGGCCTCATCCAGTGCTTCGTCTTCGTCTCGGTCACCGTCCTCGACAGTCAGGGGCGCGGCTCCGGGGCAATCTTGTCGATCTCGGCGAGCTCTGCCGGGGCCAGCTCGAGCGCCGCCGCCCCCAGGTTCTCCTCGAGGTGGGCAGCCTTCGACGTGCCCGCGATCGGCAGCATCACCGGCGAATGCGCCAGCAACCAGGCGAGCGCGATCTGGGTCGGCGTTGCATTGTTGCGCCGGGCGATCTCCGCGATCACCCCGGCGGCGCCGGCGACTCCCCCACCTTCCACTGGACGCCATGGCAGAAATGCCAGCTCCTCCAGCGAGCAGAAGTCGAGCACCGGCTCCGACGTGCGCTCGAAAGCGCTGTATCGGTTCTGGATCGAGACGACCGGCGTGAGCTTTTGCGCGCGCTCGATGTGATCGACGGTCACGTTCGAGAGGCCGATGTGGCGGATCTTGCCCTCAGCCTTCAGTTCCACCAGGGCGCCGACCGATTCCTCGTACGGGACATTCGGATCCGGGCGGTGCAACTGATAGACATCGATTTGCTCGACCCGCAAGCGCTTGAGGCTCCCCTCACACGCTTCGCGGAGGTGCTGGGGACGGCCGTCCGGTATCCACTCTCCAGGCCCGGGTCGGACGAGCCCACCCTTGGTGGCGATCACGAGCTCCTCCGGGTACGGGTAGAGGGCCTCAGCGATCAATCGCTCACTGACTTCTGGGCCATAGGAATCGGCAGTGTCGATGAAGTTGATGCCGAGCTCCAATGCGCGGCGCAGTACGCGCTTCGATTCTTCGCGGTCGGCCGGTTCTCCCCAGATCCCTTCCCCGGTGATGCGCATCGCGCCAAAGCCGAAGCGGTTGACCGGCAGATCGCCGCCGATATCGATGGTCCCCGCAAGCGCGGCATTGATGGTCGTCGTCCGATCTGCCATGACGTCCTCCTGAATAGCCGCCCCCGGTGTGAGAAGGGCGGCGTGGCCGTTTGCCGGCTGTCATCTACTCTAGGCTCAACTCCGGATACGATGCCACGATGAAGCTCGGTCTCAACTTGCCCTACGAGGGGACTCTCGCCTTCCCGGAGGCGGTTGAGCTCGCTCAACGCGCCGAGGCGCTCGGCTTCGAATCGGTCTGGATGCCGGAAGCTTATGGCATCGATGCCATCTCCATCCTCGGCGCCCTCGCGGCTCGCACCGAACGGATTCAGCTCGGGACGGGGATCGTCAACATCTTCAGCCGGACGCCGGCCCTCCTCGCTCAGACGGCGGCCACGCTCGACTTGATCTCGGGTGGCCGCTTCATCCTCGGGCTTGGCACGAGCGGTCACCAGGTGATAACTGGCTGGCACGGTGTGGCGTTCGATCGACCGATGCTCCGCATGCGCGAAACGATCGCCATCGTCCGCCAGGTTCTCCGGCGGGATCGCCTGATCTTCGATGGCGAGGTCTTCCACCTCGACAAGGGCCTCAAGCTCCTCGCGCATCCGGTTCGCGCAGCGGTGCCGATCTACCTGGCGACCCTCACCCCGGGAGGCCTGCGTCTGACGGGCGAGCTGGCCGACGGCTGGATCCCGACGCTCTTTGCTCCGGAGCACATGGATGTCTTCCGTCCCGAGCTCGAGGCGGGCGCCGGGATCGCCGGGCGCGCCGTCGACTCGCTCGCGATCGCGCCGCACGTGCCGGTCATCATCGACGACGATCGCACTCGCGCGCGCGATGCGCTGAAGCCCTGGGTGGCGTTGTACGTCGGCGGCATGGGGTCGCGCACCAAGAACTTCTACAACGACCTCGTCCGCCAGTACGGCTTTGCCGACGATGCGCGCACACTCCAGGAGCTTTACCTCGGAGGTAAACAGCTCGAGGCGATCCGCCGGGTGCCCGATGCCCTCGTCGATGCCATCAGCATTGCCGGGCCGCCGTCTTACGTTCGCGAACGGCTCGGCGTGTGGGCGTCCGCCGGCGTGACGACGTTGCTGGCAAGCGTTCACGACAAGACGCAAGCCGACCGGCTGCGCACGCTCGAGATGCTGGCGGCAGCCGCCGGCGCGGTCCCCTAGGATCAGTCCAGGACGGCAAATATTTCACGAGTGAGGTGACCCAAAGATGCCTGTACGTACTGCGGAGGCCAGGTGGCAACGGTCGCTGCAAGACGGATCGGGAACGATGCGACTGGGAAGCGGCGCCTTTGAAGGTTCGTATTCGTTCAAGAGCCGGATGGAGGATGGTTCCGGCACCAACCCCGAAGAGCTGATCGGCGCGGCGCACGCCGGCTGCTTTTCCATGGCCTTCGCCAGCGGCCTCACGCAAGCGGGACACGCGCCGCAGGAAATTCGGACCAAAGCCACCGTGCACTTCGACAAGTCCGATGCGGGTTGGGGTATCTCGCGCATCGATCTCGCGACCGAAGGCAACGTCCCCGGCATCGACGAGGCAACGTTCAAGCGGCTGGCCGAAGACGCCAAGAAGAACTGTCCCGTCTCGAAGGCTCTGGCGGCGACCCCCATCACCCTGCAGGCAACGCTCAAGAGCGGTGTCACGGCCTAGCGGTCATCAATGAGGGCGATGCAGCTTCGCGCGGCGAAGGAACCCCTTCGCCTCGAGGAGCTGCCCGTCCCTGCGCCGGCCGAGGGTCAGGTCCTGATTCGAGTCTCGGTCTGTGCAGTGTGCCGCACCGACCTCCACATCGTGAGCGGTGAGATCAGCGAACCCAAGCTGCCGCTTGTGATCGGCCACATGATCGTGGGTCGGGTCGAGGCCGCTGGCGACGGAGCCGACCGGTTCGCGCCCGGTGCCCGCATCGGCGTTCCCTGGCTTGGCTACGTCGACGAGACCTGCCGCTTTTGCCGCCGCGGTCTCGAAAACCTTTGCGTGAACGCGCGCTTCACTGGCTATCACATCGACGGCGGCTACGCGGAGTTTTGCATCGCCGACGAGCGTTTTTGTTTTGCGCTGCCGGAGAGCTATGACGATCTGCATGCCGCACCGTTGCTGTGCGCCGGCTTGATCGGCTATCGCGCGCTGCGGCTCGCCGGCGACGCGCAACGGGTCGGTCTCTATGGCTTTGGCGACTCGGCGCACATCATCGCCCAGGTCGCTCGTTACCAGGGTCGACGCGTGTTTGCCTTTACCTCACCGGGTGACACGAAGAGGCAGGCGTTCGCGCGAAGCCTTGGCGCGGAGTGGGCGGGCGACTCGCTCACGCCGCCGCCCGAACCCCTCGATGCGGCGTTGATCTTCGCGCCCGTCGGCGCACTGGTCCCGGCGGCGCTCAAGGCCCTGGATCCAGGCGGGGTGGTGGTCTGCGCGGGCATCCACATGAGCGAGATCCCGTCGTTTCCCTATGACCTTCTCTGGATGGAGCGGCAGATCCGTTCGGTCGCCAACCTGACGCGACAGGACGGCGAGGAACTTCTGCAGATCGCGCCGAAGGTTCCAATCCAAACGCAGGTGCACCCCTATCCGCTGGTTGACGCGAATACGGCGCTCGCCGATCTGGCCCATGGACGCTTCGAAGGCGCAGCCGTTCTGACCATCGCCTCCTGACCAGCACGCGCGCCTTTCCACACCGGGGCGCGCTAGTTGGTTCTTAGAGTCGCTTCATGATGACGGCTTAGTCTGTCATCGAACTGAAAGGTCACCTCGCTCAGCATTTCCTTAAATGAACAATCGCCGAACGCTGATCGCCGCCATTATCGTCGGTGCCTTGATCCTCGGCGCCGCGGGTGTCGGCATCCTCTATTTCGTCGTCTTCGCGGGATCGTCGCCACAGAAGCTCGCGCTCAGTTCGCCTACACCGTCGGCCTCGGGCTCCACCGCCAGCGCCACGGCTACGCCCGGGGCTGGAACCTGGACCGTGGGCTCGGGCTCCGTTGCCGGCTATCGGGTCCGCGAGCAGCTCGCCTCGTTCGCCGCACCGAGCGATGCCGTCGGGCGCACCTCGGCGATCACGGGCACGTTCAGCCTGACGCAATCGACGACCGGCTACGGCGTGACGGCCGCCAGCTTTAGCGTGGACGTCACCAAACTCACGAGCGACCAGTCCAGACGGGATCAGCGGATCCACTCGCAGGGGCTCGAAAGCGACCGCTATCCGACCGCCACCTTTAAGCTGACGTCGCCGATCACGTTGCCGGCTGATGCCGCCAGCGGGCAGACGATCCACGTGTCGGCGATCGGGGACCTGACGATCCACGGTGTGACGAAAAACGTCACCATCCCGATCGACGCCCGGATGAGCGGATCAACGATCGAGCTGGTCGGTTCAATCACATTCCCCTTCAGTCAGTTCGGGATGACCCCGCCCAGTATCGGCGGCTTCGTCACCGTGCAGAGCAATGCGACGATGGAGTTCCAACTGATGCTGAGCCGGCAGGGAGCCTAGCGGTGCGTATCCTGGTCGCGGAGGATGATCACGGCCTGCGCGAGGTCCTCGTCCAAGGTCTCGAGGATGCCGGCTACCTGGTCGACTCGGTCGACCGGGGCGATGATGCCATCGAGCAGCTGAAGTTCTACGAGTACGACGTGGCCATCCTCGACTGGCGGATGCCGGGCGTGCCCGGCGTCGAGGTGGCGTCGTGGGCCCGGCGCAACGATCGCCCGACTGCGATCCTGATGCTGACGGCTCGCGATGCACCACCGGACCGCATCCAGGGCCTGGATGCCGGCGCCGATGACTACCTGGTCAAGCCATTCGACTTTGGCGAACTGGTCGCGCGAGTGCGCGCGCTACAGCGACGTCCGCGCGGCGTGGGTGCGCCGGTGATGAACCGCGGCACCTTGTCGCTGGACCCGGCCCGTCGGCACGTCACGATGAATGGCAAGCTGCTGAATCTCACGACCGCCGAGTTCCACATCCTCGAGCTGCTGCTGCGGCGCTTTCCCTCGGTGGTCGACCGGAAAGCCATTGCCGAGCACGCCTGGCGGGACGAGACCGAGCCGCTCGGATCAAACGTGATCGACGTCAAGATGAGCCGGCTTCGCGCCAAGCTCGTCCACTCCGGAGTGCGCATCCTGACGGTGCGCGGCACTGGATTTCGGCTCGAAGAGGCCTAGCCGAGATCTCCCTCCCCCGCCGGCGGGGGAATGCAGGGTGGGGGCTCTGCGCGTCACGATTTCGAAAGGTAGGCGGGCGCATCATCAGTTCATCAGGACGCCATTCCATTCTTGGAGGTCAGCGATGAACGGTGAGGTCCAGCGGATGTTTCGAGGGGCAATCGGCGGCGCGGCATTGGGCGGCGGCTTGGGCGGGGCGGTGTTCGGCGCGATGGGCGCCATCCTGGTCGGGCTCGAGCCGGTCGTATTCCTGGTCTGCGGCATCTATGCCGGGACGGTCTACGGCGGAATCGTGGGCGCGCTCCGCGGCGCAGGCGAGCCGCGGGTCGAACTTGCCCCGGCCATCGTTCGTTCGCGCGCCGCCTAACTGACCAGGCGCTCCCTCCCCTTCCCCGAGTCCCGGCCGATTTGGCCGGGACTCTTTTTGTGCGCACTGGCTAGGATGGATGGGTGATCAGCACCGGCGCGGTCCGTCAGCTTGCCGAATGGCCTGAGCTGCCCTACGACGTTTGGCGGCCGACCATGGACACGCTGCATATGAAGCTGCAGATCATCGGCAAGGTCCGTCTCGCCATGACGCAACGCGGGCCGCAGTGGGCCAACGTGCCCCTCTATCTCACCGCACGCGGGCTGACGACGTCACCCATGTGGAGCGGCCGGACCGGCTTCGCGATCGATGTTGACCTCATCAATCATGACGTGATCGTTGCCACCAACGATGGTCGCCTCGAGCGGGTCGCGCTGGACGCACGGCCGGTCGCCGACTTCTATCAGGAGCTGATCGGGCGCCTCCACACCCTGGGCATCGACCCCGCGATCACCATCATGCCATCCGAAGTTGACAATCCGATCCCGTTTCCCGAGGACACGGTTCACGCGACGTACGACCCGGAGTGGGCCCACCGCTTCGGGCGGCTGCTGGCGCGCATCGACCTGGTCCTCAAAGAGCACCGGGGCCGGTTTTTAGGACGGACCAGCGCGGTTTCCTTCTGGTGGGGCACGTTCGATCTTGCGGTAGCACGCTATTCCGGCCGGCCCGTTCAGCCTTCCAAAGACTGGGGCATCATCCGGCGCGTGGGTGGCGATGCCGAACAGTGCTGCGTTGGGTTCTGGCCGGGCAATGCGACGCTGCGGGAGCCCGCCTTTTTCGCCTACGCCTACCCGAAACCCGACGGCATCGAGAATGCGGCGCTGCGTCCGGCGGAGGCAGGCTGGAGGCCGGCGTTTGGCGAGTTCATCCTTTCCTATGACGCCGTTCGCCGCAGCCCCGATCCGCGCCAGGCGATCCTCGATTTTGCCGAGTCCACCTTCGTGGCGGGGGCAACCCGCCAGCGCTGGGATCCCGCTCTACTGGTCTCCTACGACTCGCGGTAACTGCTGACCGGCGCTTAGACCGGTGTCAGTCGCAGCGTCGTCGGGAGAATCGAGCGCTTGAGCATGTCCTTGGTTTCATCCGGCCAGCGCTCACCGTACTTCTTACGGAATCCGGCACTCACGGCGCGGATGACGAGCGGGTTGTTCTCCAGCTCAGTGCGCGCGGTCACCCTCCGCCGCCCGACTCGGACTGTGACCGACGGGTTGGCGAGGGCCTCCTGGTACCAGTGACCCTTTTTGCCTTTGTAGGAGCGTACGTAGACCCCGTATTCCGTCGGCACGATCCAGATGGTGGTGCGATGAAGCGGCGATTTGGCATCGCGCCGGGTGTCGATCTGGACCTCGTCGCTTTCCGTCAGTTTCCAGATAAGGTCTTCTGACGTTTTCGCCATTCGTTCTCATGCTAATCCCGCGGGACGTTAGGCTGTCGGCATGAATTGGCAGGCGTTCGCCGAGGCGTTCATCACGCTTGTCGTCATCATGGATCCGTTGGGCAGCGCCCCGATTTTCATCAGCCTGACGGCGGGGCACACCCCGAACGCGCGCCGGCGCGCCGCGCTCGTCGCCGCGGGGGCCGCCGGCGGCGTGGTGGTGGTCTTCGCGCTCTTCGGCCGGCTCATCCTCGATTACCTGCACGTCTCGGTGGAGAGCCTCACGATTGCGGGCGGCCTGCTCTTACTGCTCGTCGCCCTGCAGATGTTGCGCGGCGACGAGATGGAGCAACCGGAAACCGCGAACATCGCGCTGGTCCCGCTGGCGACGCCGCTGCTCGCCGGCCCGGGAGCGATCGCCGCGGTGATGGTTCTGACGAGGCGGTACGAGGACGGGCCCGGAAGGCTAGGCGTGATCCTCGGCATCCTCGCCACGGTCGTGGTGGTGGCCGTCGGCCTCATGCTCGCGGCCCGGATCGCACGCCTAGTGCATCCCGCGCTGATTCAGCTCCTGACCCGGGTGCTGGGCTTGCTCCTCGCGGCGATCGCCGTGCAGTTCATCGTCGATGCGGTGCGGATCATCATCGCGGTGCGCTAACGGATCAGGAACCCAAGGCCGATCGGGTCGTCCGCCTCGAGCACGAACTGGTGATAGCCGGTCAGGTGCGCGCTCCCCTCGACCTCGGTGATCAGCGCCGGGTAATCGGCGACCCGCGTTTCCCCCACCACTCGTGACGCGAAGCGGCCGCCGATCACGCTCTCGTGCATCAACGTCGCCCCGCGGGCCAGCTCGCCGCGCCGATCGAGAAGGGCGAGCCGTGCCGAGGTCCCGCTGCCACATGGGGAGCGATCGACCTCGCCGTTCGCGAACACGGTTACGTTTCGGTTTTTTGCTGTGAACATCACACCATAAATCCCGGCGAGCTGCGGTTCGAGTGGATGGACGATGTCCCTTTCGGCCTCGATGGCGGCCTTGATCTGGCGGCCGAGGTCGATGAAGCGCGGGACGAACGCCGCCTCGATGGGCAACTCGAAGCAGTCCGCCGGAACGATGGCGTAAAATGCGCCGCCGTAGGCGACCGCAACCTCGATCATTCGCCCGCCAGTGGACACGGTCACTGCGTCGAACAGCACAAAGCTCGGGACGTTTTGGAATCGCACCGAGCGAACGCGTCCATCGTGCATGGTGGCAACCGTTTTCAGGCGACCGGAGGGCACGTCCACCACGACGTCGACCGATGGACCAACGGCGGGGACCATGGCCGCGTCGATCGCCCAGGTCACCAGCGCGATCGTGCCGTGGCCGCAGGCCGTGCTGTACCCCGCGTTATGGAAGAAGACCACCCCAAGCTGAGCGCCCTCGTCTTCTGGCTCTGTGACAAAACCGCCGTACATGTCCGCGTGACCGCGTGGCTCGAAGACGAGAAGCTGGCGGATCTCATCGAGGTGGTCGAGAGCATAGCGCCGCTTCTCGAGGATAGTGCGTCCGCGCAGCGACGGGACACCACCGCTGACGATGCGAAAGGGTTCGCCGGCGGTGTGGTAGTCGACGGTGCTCACCATCAGGCGGCGGCCGGCCGAATCGCTCATCGGCTCATGCTGACATAGCCCGACTTTTGATTGCGGCCCAGCATGCCGTCCTGAGTCTGGGCTACCCTCACATCAGGGCGCCACTGATGCAAGACCTTGGCCTGCTGCTGCTCCGGATCGTCGCGGGCGTCACCCTCGCGGCACACGGCTATCCGAAGCTGTTCGGCGGCCCAGGAAAGCGGGCGCACCCAGTGCTGGTCAAGGCGATGGGACCCAACTACCCGGCCGCCGTCGAGCGCAGCGGGCCCGGGTTTGCGGTGGCCCTCGAAAAGATGGGTGTCCCGAATCCGAAGGTCGCCGCCACCGCCTCCGGTCTGACCGAGCTTGCCGGCGGCATCGCGCTGGCCACTGGCCTTTTCACCCGGACCGTTGCGCTGGCGGTCGCGTTCAACATGGGCGTCGCCACCTACAAGGCGCACTGGAAAAACGGCTTCTACGGACAGGGCGGCTACGAGTTTCCATTGCTACTCGGCACCGTGGCGTTCAGCCTCTGCCTCACCGGCCCGGGCCGCCTGTCGGTCGACCATCTCACGTCGTTGAAGTAACGTCCGCCTAAGGACTAACCGCTCAGCTTGCCGAGAGCCGCGGCATCGACGACACCGATCAGCTTGGTCTCACCGCTGGGGTCGTAACTCACGACCGAGAATCCACCGGCGACGTTGTGCCATGGATCGAACACAATCGGTCCTGACGGCCCGACGTACTGGATGGGGTGCTTACCGGCCAGGGCCGTGATCCCCTCGTCGAACGAGTGCACGACCACCGCGTTCGCCCCGGCATCCGTCACGGTTTTGATGAAGCGGTTGTAAAAGCGCGGATCGGTCGTTCCCGCCTCGACCATGGCGAGGGCGGCGATTGTCACCGCGTCATAATTCGCGATCGCGTATGGATCGCTGCTCCACTGTCCCGGGTTCGGCACTGCCGGGCCCGCGGCCAGTAAGGCGTCGTTGAAGATCTCCCACGGCCGGCCCTGCGGCGCCGCGTACGGCTGAACACCGGCGTAGGTGCTCGCCAGCGTATGGGCGCCGATCGAGCGGGACACCGCCTGGAGCCAATCCGGTTGGGCGGTGGCCTGCGTGCCAACGATCGGGATCGCCGGCTGCCGCTTGACGAACTCCGAAAGAAAGGCGGCTGCACTCGGTGGGTCGATCTCCGTGAAAATCACGTCGGGGCGGGCCTGGATCACGGCGGCGACCTCGCCGGCATACGACGTTTTGCCTTCCACCAACGGCTCGTTGATCACGATGGTGCCGCCGAGTTGCCGGAACCCTTTCAACAAGGTCGGCACGGTCGTCTGGTCGGTGTCGTTTCCAAAGAGTGTGGCACCGCGCCGATAACCCTGCTTGTAAGCCCAGATCGCCAGTGCATAACCAGCCCCATCGTCGGAGGCCGTGAGTCGCCAGAGGTATTGATAGCTGGTCCGGTCGTAGAGTCGCTGCCCCGCGTCGAGGAACATCGGAATGTGCGCGGCATCGATCAATGGGACGGTGGGCACGGATTCATCAGAGCTGGGGCCGAGGATGGCCACGAGGTTCGGGGTCGAGGCGAGCAGGTTCCGCAGCGCGAGCTCGCCTGCGACCGGGTCGCCGTGCGTGTCGACATTCAGGCATTCCAGCGGATGACCCAGAACGCCGCCGGCCCGATTAATGAGCTGGATCGCCGGATAGCAGCCAGCGAACTCCTCCGGGCCGAAGCTCGCATCGGGACCAGAAAAGGGGTTGAAGGCGGCAATCGTAAGCGTTCCGGTCATCGTCCGCGGCGTGGCCGCGCCGCTGCCGCCGCAGGCGCTGGCCGCCAGCGCCATCACGATCATCAGGACGGCCAGCCGCCTCATGATGCCAACCTCGACGCCTCTTTTTCCCGGTACATCGCCTGGTCGGCCGACGCCATCAACGCCTCGAGTGTCACGGGATGCGCCGGGTCTGACCTGGCCACCCCCACGCTGATCGAGAGCTGCCATGAAAATTGTGCCTCCTGGTTGAACGCCTTGATGTTTTTTTCTACGCGGTCAAGGACGGTCCGCAAACCGTCGCTGTTGGTGTCGGCCATCAGGACGATGAACTCGTCACCGCCCAGACGCGCGACCACGTCAGATCGCCGGAAGGTCCGTAGCAAAAGCCCGGCCAGCTCCCTGAGCGCCTTGTCACCCTCCTCGTGGCCAAACTGATCGTTGATGCGCTTAAAGCGGTCAATATCGAGGAAGATCAAGCAAAGCGACGTTCCCTTTCGCTCTGCCAGGCTGCGCTGGTACTCGGCGAGCAACATGAAGCCTCGGCGGTTCGGGAGCCCGGTGAGCTCGTCGGCGATGGCCAGTTGACGGACTTGCTCCAGCATTCGGTGCCGTTCGATCGCGTAACGAATGGCGCGGGGTAGCACCTCACCATCCACCCGCGCTTTGCGGAGGAAATCCTGGGCTCCCTCATTGACGGCCTTGAGCGCGATCGATTCGTCGTTTAGTCCCGATAGCACCAGGATCGGGCAGGCTGGAGACAGGGCATGGACAGCGCGGTACGTTTCGAGGCCCTGGCTGTCGGGCAGGGAGAGATCCAGCAAGACGACATCCACCTCGTCGGCTGCGGTGCGCAGCGTCTCCAGCGCTTGTTTCAACGATTCAGCCACCTGGACCATGAACTGGCCGGGGAGCGCCTCGTTCAATGCTTCGCGTACCAGGCGAGCGTCACCCGGGTTGTCTTCGACCAGAAGGACACGGGTTCGCTCGACTACCACGTCAGCTCACTCCGAGGGCAGCTTGACGATTTCCACCCAGAACTCCTCAATAGCCTTGACCACCTGCAGGAAATGGTCGATGTCGACCGGTTTCGTCACGTAGGCATTGGCATGTAGCTCATAGGCGCGCGCGATATCGCTTTCGGCCTCGGACGAGCTCAGCACCACCACAGGAATGCGCCGGAGATCCTCATCCTTCTTGATGGCGGCCAGCACCTCCCGACCGTCCATCCGCGGCAAATTCAGGTCCAGCATGATCAGGTGCGGCCGCATCGCGCCGCTGTACTGGCCCTGACGACGGAGGTACGCGAGCGCCTCGACCCCGTCACCCACCACCTCGACCTTGTTACGGAACTTCGCCTCCTTGAGCGCCTCACGCGTCAGCCGCACGTCACCAGGGTTGTCCTCGACGAGCAGAATCTGGACGAGTTCGTGAATGTCACTCATGCTGCAATTTGCTGACCTCCTGTGGCGGGCAACGTGAAGAAGAAGGTCGTGCCCTTGCCCGGTTCGGACTCCAACCAGATGCGACCCCCGTTCCGCTCTACGATCCGCTTACATACCGCCAGGCCGATTCCGGTGCCTGGATACTCACTCTGTTTGTGCAGTCGCTGAAAGATCAAGAAGATGCGGTCCTTGTATTGCGGATCGATGCCGATCCCGTTGTCCGCCACCGAAAAGACCCAATCCCCGCCACGCGCTTCTGCCTGGATACGAACGATCGGCCGCTCGGCTTTACAGAACTTCAGGGCGTTGCTGATCAAGTTCTGGAACAGGCGAACCAGCATGCCGTGGTTCGCCCAGACCGTTGGCAGCTGACCGCATGACACCATGGCAGAGCGGTCATCGATCGCTGTCTGGAGATTGGCCAGCGCTTGATCGAGGGCGACCTGCGTGTCGACCGCTTTGGCTGCAACCTCCTCGCGGCCGACCCGGGAGTAGGAAAGCAGATCATTGATCAGCGATTGCATCCGGTTGGCGCCGCTCACCGCAAATTCGATGTACTCGTCCGCATCGGCGTCCAGCTTGCCGCCGTAGCGGCGCTTGAGGAGGCCCGTGAACCCGCTCACCATCCGCAGCGGCTCCTGCAAGTCGTGCGACGCGACATAGGCGAATTGCTCGAGATCGGCGTTGGAGCGTTTCAGCTCAGAAGCCTGTTGGTTGAGCGACCGTACCATCGTCGTCATCGCGCGTGAGAGGCTGCCGATTTCATCGCGCCGATGCGTGAGCCCCGGCTCGACCATCTCACCAGCCGCAATCCGATCGGCGGAGGCGCGCAGCCGTCGCAAGGGCGCGGAGATGCCGAGCGTCACTGCGATGGCCACCGCCAATGCGGCGCCGATACCGATCAACGAGGCCATGATGACGAGCCGCGTCGAATCGGACGCGGATTTCTGGGCGTCAACCGCTGATATCCGAATGTCCAAACCGATGTCGTCAGCAATGCTGGCCGCCGTCGATCGCGCCGAGTCGACCAGGACAATCTCCGCGTCACCTTCGGCGCCAAGAGGCAGTCCTGACCGAAGCGTGGCGATCTCCCGGCTTGATTCCGCTTCTACGGATTGAATCTGCGTGCGGAGCCGGGTGATGGTCGGAATCAGCGCTGCAATACCGGGGTCTTTTTCGAACTGAGCCAGTGCGGCCAGGTCGCCAAAGATTTGGTCATGGGCTCGGAAGTAGGGTTGAAGCAGATCTTCCCTGCCGCGCGGCACGGTGTCCACCGACCCCTCGAAGCGAGTCAGGGCGATTTGCTCGTTGAGGATCTGCACCCTGAGATCGTCGATGAGTTGCAACTCGGGGACATCCTCCCGGCTCAGGCGATCCGTGACCGCCGCGGTGTCGCGCAAGCGGACGAGAGTCAGCGCGGCGATGGCGAGCATCACGAGCAGAATCAGCCCGTAACCGGCGGCGATACGAACAAAGAGTGGGACGCCTGGCGCACGGAGTCTCGGTTTCACAGCACGAGCCTCAGGTACGACGCCGCCCAAGCGTAGAGAATGCAAAATGGCAGTCAGGACCCGAAAACCAGCAAACGCCGGTTGACTTAGTGCGTGCCGATCAGCTGGCTGACCACCAGCGCGACGGATAGCAGCGTGATCAGACCGGTCACGACCCAGCCGGCCACGTAGAGCGGGAGACTGCTGCGCAGCCGGCCCAACAGCCGGCGGTCCCGGCTCATCAACATGACAAAGACCAGGATGAAGGGCAAGAGCAATCCGTCGAACACCTGGCTGAGGTACATGACGGCGATCAGCGGCAGGCCGGGGATCAGGACGAAGAGCGCCGAGAATCCGACGAAGAAGGCCAGCAAGCCGTAAAAGGCCGGCGCCTGGCGCCAGCTCCGGTCGAGACCCTTTTCCCAACCAAACGCTTCCGTCACCGCGTAGGCGCTCGTCAGAGGAACCGTTCCCAGACCCAGGAGAGAGGCGGTGAGGAGCCCCAGCGCGAAGAGCAGCTCCGCGGAATGCCCCGCCAGCGGGCCGAGGGCGCGCGCGGCGTCGGCGGCGCTCGCGATGGTCGTCTGCCCATGCGACCAGAGGGTCGCGGCACAGGCGACCACGATGAAGCCCGCGACCAGGTTGGTGAGGAAGGCACCCGCCCCAACGTCGATTCGCGATGCGGCGAGATCCTTCGGCCCAAGGTGTTTGTCCGCGGCATAGGACTGGATGAACGCCTGGCCCCACGGGGTGATCGTGGTGCCCACCGTCCCCATGACCGCGACCAGGTACAAGGTGGTCACCGAACCATGTGGCACGACGGTGTATGAGAGCGCCGCACCCCAGTCGGGATGGGCGAGGATCGCCGAAAGCGCATACGCGAGTGAGGTGCCGATGCCGACCGCCAGAAAGACAAACTGGATACGACGGAAGTTCGCACGGGACAGAAGGAAAATGATGAGCAGCGCAGCAAGCGCGGAGCTCACCGCGATGGGCACGCCGAAGATCGCGAGCGCGGCGCCAATGCCGGCGAACTCGGCTACGGTGTCACCCAGGTTCGCCAGGAGCATGACCCCGATCGCGAATGCCGCGCGCCGGATGCCATATTGCTGGCGGATCAAGCCCCCGAACCCTTGCCCGGTGGCGAGCCCGAGCCGGGCCCCGACCTCCTGCGTGATCCCGAGCGCGATCATGCTGGCAAGGACGACCCACATCAAGTCATAGCCGAATTGGGCGCCGACGACCGAATAGGTCGTGATGCCACCGGCGTCGTTGTCGGCGAACCCGCTAATCAGCCCGGGACCCAGTGCGGTGAGAAACGCCAACCGGGGCAGTCGCGAACGCAACAACCAGCGCACGTACGGGCGCAGGCCACCGGGGGCTCGGCCGCGTCGGGCACGGGGCTTCCTCTTCAACATGGATCTTTCGGTTTCATCCAGACGGGCGGGCGCAAACTTGCCGATCGTATTTTCGGGTACAAAGGCACTGATGCCTGAACCGAGGACGCTGCCCCTACTTCTCGCCTCGGTGGAGGACGTCACGCCACACATGCGCCGGATCCAGCTCACCGGTCCATCACTCGAGGCATTCGAATATTTCGCTGGGCAGGACCTGGCCCTGCCGGTCGTGCGCGATGACGGCAGCGTCGTTCGCCGCCGATACACGATCCGCCGGTATGATCCCGAGCGGCGCCTGATCGACCTCGACTTCGTGATGCACGGTGATGGTCCCGGCATCCGGTGGGCGCAGGCAGCGCGCCCTGGTCTGGCCATCGAGGCGATCGGCCCGCGCGGAAAGATCGGCCTGAATCCAAACGCGAAATCGCACCTGTTTGCCGGTGACGCGACGGCGGTCCCGGGCTCGTTGGCCATGATGGAGGCGCTGCCCGCCGGCGTGCGCGCCAATGCGTACCTGATGGTTGGCGGTCCCCGCGAGCGGCAGTCGTTCGCGGCCGACGCCACCAAGACGGTGACCTGGCACTACGAGAGCGGCATGGGCGGACCCGATGGGCTGGTCGCTGCCGTCTCAGCCGTCGGGGTCGTACCCGATGCAGGGCACGCGTACCTGGCCGGCGAGGTCGCTTTGGTCTCGGCACTCAACGCCACCCTCCTCGCTCGCGGCTGGACCGCCGATCAGATCTCGGCCAAGGCGTACTGGAACCGCGGCCGAGCGAATGCCGATCGGGGCGAGCCTGAGGTGAAGGCTTAACGAGGAAAGGCCGGCAGGCGTCAGGCGCGGAACTGCGCCTCGCTAAGCTGCCAGAGACGGCTGGCGGCCTCGCGATCCTGAGCCGCCGCTGATGGCGCGACCACGTGCTCGTCGACAAAGTAGCCACCGGTGGTCGCACCCGCGGCATCCGAGTCGACGAGCCAGACCAACGTCTGCGCGCCCTTCACGGCGCTGTGAGCGAACGGCCGTGAGATCGCCATGCCGATGCGCATCAGAAAACCGTTGTTGCGATTGAAGCCGGTGGCCACGAATCCCGGATGGAAGCAGTTGGCGGTGACGCCGGTGCCGGCCAGGCGGCGCGCCAGCTCGCCCGTGAAGAGAATATTGGCCAGCTTGGTCTGGCCATAGCGCGGAAACCCGAAGCCGCCCCACGAGCGCTCGGCATTCAAGTCGTCGAAGGGGATTCGGGCACCCTCGTGCGCATCCGATGAGGTGGTGACAATCCGCGCCGGCGCGCTGGCCTTCAGGCGGTCGAGCAGCAAGGTGGTGAGCAGGAACGGCGCCAGGTGATTCACGGCCCAGGTTAGCTCGATGCCATCGGGGCTGAGCTGTCGCGTTGAGTAAATCGCGCCCGCGTTGTTGATCAGCACCTCGATGCTGGAGTACTTCGCCTGGGCGTCGAAGGCGAATTGCCGGATGCTCGCCTGTGACGCAAGGTCCGCGGTCAGCACGTCCACGCTCGCGTCCCTGGCTGCGGCCTGGATCTGGCGAACCGCGTCGGCGGCCCTCACCTCGCTCCTGGCGACCAGCGTGAGCAAGGCTCCCCGCCGGGCAAGCTCGACGGCCGCTGCCAATCCAATCCCGCTCGTCGCTCCGGTGATCACGACGCGCTTGCCGGCCACGCCACCCCAGGTCTGCATTAGAAGTCCCGGCGTCCCTCGAAGGTCGCCGCCGCACCTGGCCTGGTGAGTTCGTAGACCGCGATCCGTTGCCCTCCGGGGGTGCGGAACGAACAGATCGGACCGTGGGGGATCTCGAACGTCTCCTCTGGTTTCCACCCCTGCTTGGTCAGCCGCGCCAGCGCCTTGGCGAGGCTCGGAACCCGGTAGACCAGGATTGGCGTGCTGCCCTTGACGTGATCCGCCAGCAGCAGGAGCGGCGGTGGCGGGGCGAGCTCGATGGCGGCGACCTGCGCCCCCATACCCTCCACGGCAAAGCGGAGGCGACCGCCGAGGACATCTGTGAAATAGGCAACGTCCCGCTTCACGTCGCGACTCGGGTGATAAACGAAGTCAAGCGACTCGAACGCCACCGCGATCAGCTCTTGGACCGGTCGCTGCGGTCCTGGATCTCCCAGGCATGATCGAGCACGTGCCAGGCGATCCGGCGCGCGGCATAGCGCTGGGGCCAGCCCTTCTGCAGCGGCGGAGCACCGTTCGACGGTTTTCGTAACGCCGCGATGATCGCCTCGCGGAAGGCGACGACCGCCTTCGCGTCGTCGCGGTCTGGCCGCTTGAGACCTACGCCAAGCTTTCGGACGTAGGCCCCCTCGGCATCGAGTACGTGGTCGGCGATCTTGTCGCGATCTCGGCCACCGCCCCTCGGCCCCTTTCGCAGCTCCGCGGGAGCCTGCGCAACTACCTGGTCGAAGACCGCCCAGGCTGACTTGACCAGGCTCGCCAGCCGCTCACCATCTGACTTCGCGAGCGGTTTGGTGTCCAGCGTGGTGACTTTCGCGGGTACCCCGAAATCGGTCGAGGCGTCGCCAGGAATGCGTTGCGAGACCCGGAGATCGATGGCCCCGGCCGGGAATGGGATCCGCGCCCGCCGGGCGATGGGCGCATAACGCGGCGCGTACGCGGCGAGCGCGGCGACCGCCGACGCTTCGTCCTTCCCCGACCGGCACCAACCGGGCCAGTCGCTCGCGCAGGCGAAGGTGCGCGTGCGACCAGCCTCGATGTAGACGGTCGTCGCTTTAGCGGACGCCGGCAGCTTCTTTGGCAGCGACAGGAGCCTTCTTCTGCAGCAGGCGGATGAACTCTCGCATCCAGCTCGGATGATCGGGCCAGGCCCGGGCCGAGACCATCTGCCCGTCCACCACCGCGTCGGAATCGACATAGGTAGCGCCCGCCGCCTTGACGTCGGGCTCGAGGGCCGGATAGGCGGCCGAACGCCTGCCCTTCAGCACGCCGGCGGCGGCCAGCACCAACGGGGCGTGACAGAGTTGGGCGACCGGTTTCTCCTCGTCGAAGAAGTGACGGATGATCCGTTGAACGTCGCGGTCGTTGCGGATGTACTCCGGGGCGCGCCCGCCGGGGATAACGACAGCCGCGTAGTCGGCGGGGTTGACGTCCTTGAAGGCGAGGTCGGCGTCCCAGCTATATCCGGGCTTCTCCGTGTAGGTGTCGTAGCCGGGCTCGAAGTCATGGACGACGAAGTGCAGTTTCTTCTTGGTCAGCGCCGCGATCTGGACGTCGTATCCCTCTTCCTTGAGCCGCTGATAGGGATACATCACTTCCAACGACTCACCGGCATCACCGGTCAGGATCAGAACTTTTGGCGTCGACATAGGTCATCCTCCTCAATTCAGGGCGGCCGATGCAACAAACCTAACTTATACGCCCGCCGACCCTGATCGACGAGTATCGAGCACGAAGCGACTCAGCCTACATCGTCATTCCGGGTAGACCGTGCGCGGTCACGAGGACGACGGCACCGTACGCCACGAGCGCAACGCCGGCAACTCTTGCGATCGCCGATCCCCATCGCAGCGATTTCTCGGCAAAGATGAGGAGCGTGAGCAAGACCATGGCCGAGATGTTCATCACGCCGAGCGGGAAGAGGATGGCGAAGAGCAGCCAGCAGCAGCCCAGGCAGTAGGCGCCGTGCTTCAGGCCCATGACGAAGGCGCCGCCGTACCCATCGCGCCACGATGTGAGGAGGAAGCTCAGCGGGCTCCGGCACTTCGCCAGACAGAGGCTCTTGAGCGGAGACAGTTGGTAGAGGCCTCCGACCAGCAGGACGGCACCGCCGAGCCGCACTGCGTTGCCCATCAGCCAGGTCGACTGCATCGCCACCGCCTCGAGGCCGGCGGCCGCGGCGTAGGCCACCACCCCAAAGCTAATCCACACGGTGAGGTAGGCACTGACAAACACCCAGGTCGGGACGAACGGTTGGGCGCGCTGCTGTTTCCCCGCCGCCACCGTCCCAAACATCACGATCATCGGCGCCGCCGTCGGGAACATCATGGCGATCATCATCGCCACCCAGGCGAGCAGGAAGAGTGGCAGCGTCAGCCCCATGGTGAGTCCCATCCCCTGCGTCGTACCCGCCTGGCGAAGCACGACGAGCCAACAGGCCCCGGCAAGCGTCAGCAGCGAAGCCAAGACGACATTACGTTGACGGCGAAGTCGTGCGGCGCTCGACTGGGCGATCACGACAGAGGATCCGATTGGTGAGGCTAGTTCTCGTAACGGAATTCTGTCAGGAAGGCATTCGTGCCATCGACCTCAGCCTTCCAGAAGTGGTCATAACGCACGACGCCGGCCTTGCCCTTCCGAACGGGCTGGGTCACGGCCCCAAACGGCGCGTTGCTTATCACCACTGGAGACTGCCCGTCGCCGCCTTTGAGTTCCTCGATCTCGCCGCGAAGGTACTGGCCGACCGCCAGTCGGCGCTTCCCAGCGCCACTCTCGAACGTGATGGGTGCGGCCGTCACGCCGGCGACGCTGCCCACGAGAGGACCGAGGTTGGCGAGATGTCCACCTGCCCCGCCCGAGAAGATCCCGGTTAGCGCCTCCGCCTGCCCCTTGTTTGCCCGCTCATCGATATACAGCGCGAGTTTCCAGCCACCGTCCGTCATCTGCTTGGGCGACCACACAACCAGTGCCGCGTTGAGCCCCTTGAGGTCGACATCGCCCATCTTCCCGTTCCTGATGTGCCAACCGATGAAAACGTCGCAGTGATCCTCGGTGGCCGGTGCCAGGAAGATGCACGAACACATCACCTTGCAGCTGCATGCCTCGAAGTAGTCGCCCTCGACCACGAACTTCGTCTTCGGCTGAGTCGTTGCCGACATAGCCTGGGCCATAATCCCCTCCTATCCCCCACATACCGACGGATGCTGATCCAGTCTAGCCTCTTCGGCTCGACGTCGCCGAAGGCCTAGCAACCCCGATCAGCCGAGCCTCGAGCGCCGCGGGCCGATCCCCCACGCGAGCCGCGCTTCAGTGCGATGCGAGCGTTAGAGGCGTTCAATGATCATCGCCATTCCCTGTCCGCCGCCCACGCACATCGTTTCCAGGCCGATCGTCTTGTCTTCGGTGACGAGACCGTTGAGCAGCGTGCAGAGAATGCGGGCCCCGGTCATGCCGAATGGATGACCGAGCGCGATCGAGCCGCCGTGCGGATTCAGCTTGTCGCTGAAGGGGTCGATCCCTAGCTCCCGAGCGGAGGGGATCACCTGTGCGGCAAACGCTTCGTTGATCTCCACGATATCGACGTCCTCGATCGACATCCCCGCGCGCTTGAGCGCCTGCCGCGACGCCTCGATCGGGCCAAGGCCCATGATCTCGGGCTCGAGTGCGGAGACCCCGGTGGCGACGATCCTGGCCAGCGGACGGATCCCGAGGTCCTTCGCCCGGCGGTCGGAGGTGATCACGACCGCGGCCGCGCCGTCGTTCAGCGGACACGAATTGCCGGCCGTAACGCGCCCGTTTTCTCGGAACACTGGCTTGAGGGTTGCAAGGACCTCTATCGTGGTATTGGGACGCGGGCCGTCATCGCGGCTCATCGTTGTGCCGTTTGGCAGTGGCACGGGGATGATTTCTCGGTCGAAGAAGCCGCCGTCGCGCGACTGGACGGCACGCGTCTGGCTCTTGACGGCGTAGCGATCCATTTCCTCACGCGTGATCTGCTTCAGGTCGGCGACGTTTTCCGCGGTTTCTCCCATCGCGATATAGATGTCGGGGTACTCTTCGGTGTTGCCCCGCTTGAGGCGGGGGTTCTGGGCATCCGGCTGGTCGGCAAACCCATTGACGTATCGCGAGACGCACTCCACACCGATCGAGAGGAAGGCGTTCCCTTCTCCAGCCTTGATGGCGTGGAAGGCCATGCGGCTGGTTTGTAATGACGAGGCACAGTATCGGTTGACCGTCGTCCCCGGCACATCGAGACGGGTCAGGATGCTCACCGCCCGGCCAAGGTTGAATCCCTGCTCGCCGGCCGGGAGGCCGCAGCCGCAGATCACGTCGTCGATCGTCCCACGGGCGAGCTGCGGCACTTTTTGCAGCACCTTGTTCATGACGTGGGCTGCCAGGTCATCCGGACGCACCTCGACCAGCGAGCCCTTGCCCGCTCGTCCGATTGGGGATCGACCGTAGGCGACGATGACAGCTTCCGGCATGGCGCCAGATCAGTCTATCGGTCTAAGAAACGCCTCTAACGCTCGCATCGCACTGAAGCGCGGCTCGCGTGGGCCGGCAGGCCCGGCTTGCGGTCGCGATGCATGTGCAGCCGCACCGTCGTCCCGCTCTTGAAGGAGCGTAGCTGTACCAGGTCGCAGAGCTGGTTCGCCAGCCAGAGCCCGCGGCCGCCGTCCTGTGTGGGAGCGGGTCGGCGCCGGTCGGCGAGCGGGTCATCGAAATGTCCGAGGTCCCGAACCTCGCAGACCAGGACGCCGCCGTCGCGCCAGATCCGGAGGGTACCCGACCCGCCGCCGTGCTCGATGCTGTTGGCCGCGACTTCGCCGACGGCTAGGACCAGATCGGCGATCGGTCCGCTGGCGAAGCCGGCCCGTGCGGCTTCGGTCGACACCAGCCGGCGTACCGGCCTGAGCCCCATCCGGGTGAACGCCAGCGTCGCGCGGGCGGCTGGCGGCTCCGGAAGCGGGGTGTTGAACGGCGCGCGCGCAATCGCCTCCTCGGCGTAGAGGCCGCTGGCGACGTACGAGTGATCGTAGGCGACATACGGATGGCTGCGGTGTGCCTCCTCAACCACGTCCGGCGGAAGCGCCGTCGTGTTGTAGGGGCACAGGAGTCGCCAGGCCGGTCCTTCGTCGAAGGCCACGTTGAGGAGCGCTTCGTGGCGCTGGCATTCGATGAGCTCGGCAGCCGAACGCTCCGGGTAGATTGGCTCGCCGATCCCGCGGAACGGACGCCCCGCCCCGACATGCGACTCGACGAACTGGTGCCACGCCGGGATGATGCGGGCGGGATTGGCGCCCACGTCGGCCATATTCTTGAACTGCACGCGGCCGGCGTCGGGCCCGAGCCGAGCCTTGAGCGCCGCGATCTTCGGCGCCCCAACCACCACCAGAATCGGCTCCGATGTCGCAAGCCCCTCCCGGATGAATGCGAGCGTACCGGCCAGGTATTCATCCATGTCTGAGTAGAGCAACGCCTCATGACTGAAGCGCTCCACCGGGACCGTCCCCATCATCCGCTTACCCCTCCAGCGATCGCCAGATTCGGGAGCGGCGCCCAGTCGACGATCTCCAGTGCGCGCTCGAGCTGCCGCGGGATACCGTGGAGCACGAGGCGGTGACCCGCACCCAGGGCCTGGGAAGCTCGCACGATCACCTGGAGCCCGCCCAGATCGCAGAAGAGCAAACCACTGAGGTCGAGATGCACGTCGCCAGCATGTCCGCAGGCCCGGGCGAGGGCCTGGGCCACCGCCGCGACGTTCGATCGGTCGACGTCGCCGACCAGGGCCAGACCCGGAGGATCCACCGTGGGGAGGATCTGGAGAATGGTGTCCGAGTACAGCGGCCGGTCCCACAGCCGGCGCGCCGCCGAGACGACAGGCTCGATGGGAGCCCCCAGGAAGGCGCGGGCCGGCCGGTCAAAGACTTCCAGCGGCTTCTCGTCGAGTCGCGGCGTGGCGAGTTCGGGGGTCCGAACCCAGGCCCAGACCCACTCCTTGATGAGCTGGCGTAGCGGCTCGGCCGGGAGCCCAACGTCCCGAAAGCGCTCGTCATTCTGCTCCAGGAAGCGGTCGATGGTGCCGAGAAACCCATTGATCAGCTGCTCGAGCTCCGGTTCTCGCGCCGCAGACGCCGGACCGGAATGGAGGCGGGCGCGGGCGTCGAAGAGCCGCTCGCGGTGGGGCCGGCTGAGCTGGTCGAACTCGTCCTGGAGGGCGCGGACGACGTCGAGCTTGGCCGGGCTCACCTGGGCCAGCCATTGCACGCGCTGCTCCTTGTCACCAAGCGCACAACGGGGGTAGAAGCGGCCTCGGTTCTCCAGGTCATTCCCGGTGCCGAGATGGCGGCAGGTCCGCCAGGTGCCGAGTGGCTTGTTTCGGGAATCGGCGGCGATGAAGCTGGCCGCCTGGAACGCCGGGCAGGCGTCGAACCCGTCGGCAAATGGGCGCGGATACACGCAGCGGTCAGCGTGGTGGTCAATCAGGGCCATAATCGCCCATCCGGGCTAGCACATATTATGCCCGATGGAATGGGCCGTCAACCACCTCCGCTGCTGCGTACCCCGCGCACGGGCCGGAGTCTGCCTTACATCGCGTTGAAGGTTTCGGCGACTTCGATGCTGCCGCCACCCGCCAGGACCGGACAACCCTTAGCCAGCTTCACGGCGGCGTCCAGGCTGTCGGCCTTGATCACGCTATAGCCACTGACCGGGTTCTGCCCACCGCCATCGCTGACTCCGCCCTTGCTCGTGATGGTTTTTGCCTTCATCACCGGGTTCCCGCCGTCGACCAGAGCCGAACCAAGGTCCTGGAACCACTTACCCCACTGGGCCATCAGCTTGTTACGAGCCGACTCATCCTGCGCCATCCCGCCGCCACCGTGATACGCGAGTAGATAGTTCGCCATTCGCTGTCCTCCTCTGCCTCGATTTACGTTGACCGGCGATCGATAGTCGCTGCGCTCGAGCATACGGCGACATAGTCGGGCAACACACCATTCCATCCGGATTGGTTGGCGTCGCGCCACCCCGGTCCGCGGCTGCCGAGACGCTCCCAACCCCGGTGTTCGATCTCGACGCGCGTGTGATCGGCACCCTGGTGGTTGAAGCGGATCTCCACTTCGGTCGCGTCCGCTCGATCGGTCCGGATGTACCAGAGGTAACAAAGGCGACGAGGTGGGTCCCATACGGTGATCTGGCCCCATTCCACCTCCCGACCGGAGGGGGTTCGCTCGAAGATCCGTCCGCCCGGGCGGCTCTCGAACACGACCTGCACACCGGGGTCGGCGGTCACCGTATGGTTAGCCGGCCACCAACTCGCCGGCCGCTGCGTCCAGACATCGAAGGCGTGCTGCACCGGGCACTGGACCTCGAACGTCATCCGCAGTGGCTCGATCACGCCTTACGCCTCGAGGGGCGGGTATTCTCCGCCAGGAGCTTGAACCGGGTCGCGGCGTCGCCCCAGACCTCCAGCAGGTACGCCTGCACCGCCTCGACACCGCGCGCGTGCAGCTGGTAGATCCGCCGGGTGCCGCGGGGTTCGTCGATGACGAGTCCGGCCTGTTTGAGCAGCCGCAGATGCCGCGATACCGCCGGACGGCTGATGGGAAGCGCTTCGGCGATTTCGCCAACCGTCCGGCCACCCGAGCCGAGCAACTCGACGATGGCGCGGCGGTTGGTATCGCCCAGTGCGTCGAACGGGTCGCCGGCGAGCGGCAGAGCGGTCACGATGGGAGCGTAACAAAAATGCTACCGTTGTCAGAGCCGCGAGGCAGCATCATTCGACGGAGGAGGACGACGTGAAATTCTACGAAGCGACCTCGACGATTTCCGCCAAACCCGAGGCGATCTGGTCGATCCTGACCGACGGCGGCAGCTACCCGTCCTGGGACTCCGGGGTCGAGCGGGTCGAAGGCCGGATCGCGCCGGGCGAGACGATCAAGGTCTATGTGAAAGTCAATCCGGGTCGCGCCTTCCCGATCAAAGTCACGGAGTTCGTGCCCGGGCAACGGATGGTGTGGTCCGGCGGCATGCCGCTCGGGCTCTTCAAGGGGGTGCGGACCTACACGCTGTCGCCACAGGGAAACGGAACCACGACCTTCAAGATGCGGGAGGAGTACACCGGCCCCATGCTGCCGATGATCTGGCGCTCGATCCCGGACCTCGGACCATCCTTCAGGCAATTTGCGAACGGCCTCAAGCAGCGATCCGAAACCGCCGGGCGCTAACCGCCTAATCCCAACCGGATCGCTACTACCCCGACCGCCCGGACTCCGACGACGACGACACCCGCGGTGACGAGCCCGACGGCCACGACCCCGGCGGAGACCAGGCCGAGGGCGACGACGCCGACCGCGACGAGTCCGAGCGCAACCGGGGCCACGGCGATGACGCCTACGGCCACGATCCCGATGGCCACCACCCCGACCGCGCTGTCGCCGACGGCGATCACCCCGCGGGCTCGTGCCGCGCGATAACGACCACCCTCCCGGCGGCCAAAGGCAACGTGCACCAACGGAATCCCGCGCCAGTTCTCCGACGATCGATACTCAAACCCCGGCATCTCAGCTCCTCAGCGATCTGATCGGATGACGGCCGCAAGCGTACGTTGCGGCCAGCATCCTGACCATTCACTGAGGTCAGTGCCTTTGCGTGACGGGTGTCATCGACGCCAGGCGGAGGGCCAGGACCGGGCAGGCATCGACGGCGCGCCGGGCATGCTCGACGAGGCTTGGCGGAAGCGTGCCGGCTTTGATGATCGGGAAGCCCCAGTCGTCCAGGCTGATCAGCTCGGGGAGCAGCTCGGCGCAAAGCCCGTGACCATCGCAGCGGATGCGATCGATCTGCAGTGTTTCGGCCATCAAGCCACCGCCACTCTCGCCGGCACGGAGGTCGTCAGACAGCGCCGGCGCTGATGCGCGGCAAAATCGTCGGCGAAGACGTGCATCGCACTCTGCAGCAGGGCGACCGCCCCATCGGGATGGCGGCACGCGCCGCGCCCCGTCAGCTGCCCGCTCCAGCGGGCGATGCGCTCGAGGTCGTCAGCCTTCGGCGACCTCGCACCCAGCCGCTGGGTGGCGCCGGCGATCGCCGCCAGACCGAAGACGCAGGGTCCGCACTGACGCGCGCTCTGCGAGGCGAGGTAAGTCATGATGCGGGCGGTAGCCTCAACCCCGCAAGTCTGGGCGGGGAGGAAGTGCACAACCCCGCAGCCCAACGCCAGGCCCCGAGCGCGCATCGAGTGCGCGTCGAGCGGCAGCCCCCACTGCTGGTCGACGTCAGCCCAGCCCCCGAAGTAGCCACCGAGGAGCACGGCGCCGACATCGCCGCTCACGCCGCCCGCTGCGGCCGCCGCGTCCCCCAACGTCGATCCGAATTCGACTTCGCGAACCCCAGCATGGTTAACCGCGCCGGAGACGGTGACGAGGCCAAGGCCACGTGCCTGGCCGTGACCGAGACCCTGGTACCAGGCGTGGCCCCGACGAGCGATGAGCGCGGCCAACGCGAGGCTTTCGACGTTCTGCACCAGCGTCGGCCGGCCGCCGACACCACGTTCGAAGGGGCGAGGCGGTATGGTGGTCGGGCGGGCATCGCCCGCATTCACGAAGTGCACCGCGGCGGATTCCTCCCCCGACACGTACCCGCCCGGCGCAGTGGCGATGCGGGCGCCACCCTGCAGGTCCCGACTGCGCTCAGCGAGGGCGTCTCGCAGCGCCGCTTGGGCCGCACGGTGTTCGCCCCCGACATAAAAGATGATGTTGTCGGCGGCAACGGCGCGCGCGGCGAGCAGCGCGCCGTCGATCACGAGATGCGGCCGGCCCGCCATCAACGTCCGATCCTTGAGGCTCAACGGCTCGCCCTCGGCACCATTCGCCAGCACGACCGCACCGCCCGAGGAGCGTTCGGCGACCGCTCGCCACTTGCGCCCCACCGGGAAGCCGGCGCCGCCTCGTCCGAGGAGCCCGCTCGCCTCCAGTTCGGCGATCAGCTGGCCGGATGGCAGCGTCGGGAGCGGCCCCAGGCGCTGGCGATGCGCGGCGAGGCTTTCGGCCCCGGGCGCAAGCGGGATCAGCTCCATTTCCGCGCCCGAGGTGTGACGGCTGGGATCTGGCGCCAGCCCGCGTTCGGGCGGCTCACGCGCCAGGCGACCGCGGCCATGATGCTCCCGATACAGACCGCCTCGATCACCAGCATCCATGCGAAACGCGGGTCGGTGCCGGTGCCGATGCCGTGGATGACGGCGATCGGCCACATGAGGTAGGCGAGCCAGTGGACGAGCCGCCAGGTGCGCGGTCCGAAGAGCGGGCGAAGCAGGCTCGTCACCACGATCGCGAGCAGCAAATAAATGGCAACCACGCCGAGGCCCAGCCAGAATCGACGGTATGACGACGAGAACGGAATGAGGGCAGCCTGCCAGCCGAGCGCCGTGAATGGGTCGACGACGGCCGTCACGATGTGAAGCGCGAGGAAGATGAGCGTCGCGAGCGCCAGGTTGCGGTGAAAGCCCGTGGTAAGAAAGCGCGGCCATGACGCGGTCTGCCAGCGCATTGCGCTCGCGATGCCCAGCGCGACAACGCCGGTCAGCAGGGCGAGGCTGACGACGCCGGCGCCGCGAGTCGCGTACCAGAGAATGGTGTCGCTCACGCCGCCACTCCCGATGGATCCGGCCAGCGGCCGATGTAGTGAATCGTTCCATCGTTTTCGACCAGCCGGGCCGGCAGGCCCCAGCTCGTCAACCAGTCGATGGCCGCCTCTCCTCGAACGATCGCCGCCGTTGATGCGATGTTGGCGTCGAGGCAGGTCGCGGCGGCGACCGTCACCGTTCGGAAGGGACCGGTCGTCGGCCGGCTGGTCTCCGGGTCGATGATGTGATGGAGGACCGCGGCGCCGCGAGTCCACCGGCGGACGGTGGTGCTCGAGGTGGCGACTCCGCCGGCGGGGAGGCAGATCACCTCGCCGTCCCCATCAGGTTTTTCGCGGCTGTCTTCCGCCACGTGGATCCGCCAGGCGCCGGACGGCGGCGTCCCCGCGGTGGCGATGTCGCCCCCGAGGCTGACCAGCACCCCGCCTGCGCCGGCGGCCGCGAGGGCGGCGCGCGCGGCGATGTCGGCCGCCAGCGCCTTTCCGGTCGAGCCCAGGTCGAGCTCCACTCCGGGCGGCAGCAGGACCGTGCGTGACCGGCGGTCGAAGCGGATCGCCCGCCAGCCCGGGACGCGCCAGGCGCGCAGGTTGATCGGACCGTCTTGAGCGGCAATCCGTGAGAAGTCGTCGTCATACCCGGCCACGCGAATGGCGTGACCGATGGTGGGATCGACCGCCCCATCGGTCAGGCGCGCCGCGCGCTGGGCCGCGTCGATCGCGGTTGCCAGCAGCGGGCTCACGCGGACGGTGCGGCCCGGGCTCGCGTTCAGGCGGCTCAGCTCGCTGTCCTCGCGAAACCGGCTGTAGGCGGTGTCGACGTCCTCGAGGACGTCGCCCACCGCGGTGGTGGCACGGCCGAGCCCATCGGCATCGGTCGCGATCACGTGCACCGAGGTGCCCAGCGCCGTCCAGCTCTTGAGCGCGACGGTCATCACGAACCGCCGCTGGTCACCGTGCCGCTACCGCTGCTGCCGGTGGTGGGCGCTTGGGTCGACTGCAGGCTGCTGCCGGTCGCCGAGCTCGAGCTGGAGTTATCCGTCGTTGTCGTCGACGTCGTGGCATTCAAGGCGGTCGTGGACGATGACTTGCCGGCGTACGAGGCGGCGGCGACGTAGCTAACGCCCACCACCGCGACCAGCGCACCCGCCGTCGCTCCGAAGGTCAGTCGCCGTAGGCGCTGCAGCCCACGGTCCCGCTGGATCGCTGTTGCTGAGTTCATAAGAGCATGGTGCCGGAGGGCACCTTGCAAAACCGTGACGCCAGCTTTTAAGAAACTAGGCGTCGAGCCGGGCCAGCGGCGGAGGCGTCTCCGATACCGCCGACCGGGTGGCTGCCGGGCGGGCTAGCAGCCTAGGCCAGGTGACCGCCATGCTGGCGCCGCCTGCCGCCGAGGTCGAGACGTCCCAGCGCCCGTTGGTCGCGCGGACGACGGCATCGGCGATCGCCAGACCGAGTCCGGCTCCGCCCGGTTGGTCCGTGGCGCGCCGGAACCGGTCGAAGATTCCAGCCCGCTGGTCCAGGGGAATACCGGGCCCGGAGTCGTCGACGACCAGCTTGATGCGGTTGCCTTCGGCGGCGACGCGAACATCGATCGTGCCCCACTCCGGCGTGTACTTGCAGGCGTTGTCGAGCAAAACGCCGATCAGGTGATCCAGCCATTCGGGTGAGGCGGCGATCACGTGGGAATCTCCGGTGAGCCGGACGCTCAGCCGCTGCTGACGGGCCTCGGCGACCGCGGCAAACCGGTCCACCGCCTGTTGCGCCATCACGCCGACATCCACCGGCTCCGCCTGGCCCGAGCGCGGCATGGCTTCGAACCGGGCGAGCCAGAGGAGGTCGTCGACGAGGTGACGCATGCGTCGGCTTTCCTGGTTGACACGCGTGAACGCTCGTTGATACCAGTCCCCGTCGCGAGGTTGCGATAACGCCAGCGATGTCTGTGCCTGGATCACCGCCAGCGGCGTGCGGAGCTCGTGTGAGGCGTTGGCGGTGAAGTCCATCTGCCGCTGGCGTGCGTGCTCGATCGGCGCGGCAACACGGCGACCGATGGCCAACGCTCCGAGGAAGACGATGACGAGGAGCACTGGGCCGATCAAGAGTTCAGCCTGGATGAGGTTTGTCCGGGCCTGGTCGACACTGCTCATCGACTGGGCGACGACTGCCCAGTCGTCCCCGACGTGGCCACCCATGACTCGCAGCGGGATGCCGGACACCGTGATGGTCTGCGGATTCGTGATGCTGGTCGGCGGAACCGGCAGCTTGACGGACTGGGCTTCGGTACTGCTGTCACTGAAATTTCCATCGGGGTGCCACATCCACCAGAGGACCGGCGCATCACCGAGATGCGGTCCCACGGGAGGCCCTGGGAAACCCCTGGTTATCGTCTGTCGGTCGGCGGCCATCGAGGTCAGCCAGGTCGAGAGCGTGCCGTCGACGTTGGAGGTCAGGTTATGCGTCAAGATCAAGACGACGGCCACCGCGATCAGCAGGTAGAGTGCGGCGACAATGCCGGTTGCCGCGAGCGCCACCCGCTGGGCGCCGGAACGAACAAGGTCAACCCGAGCCATACTCAACGTCCTTTCACCCGCTCCCAGTCTCGCAGCGTATTCCTTTCGATTTGATGACACCATACAAGTCTGGGGCCGGAAATGATCCCGGCCCCATCGTCGTTCTCACGTGGCGGCTAGGGAACAGTCGGGACCTGGCCCGCGTTCTCCTGCGCCTCCCGCGCTGCACTCTCTCCAGCCTCGTGCGTCGCGTTTTCGTTCGGCACGAACGTGCCGGAACCTGCGCTCGGGGTGGCCGCCGTCGCGGCGACATTGGTCGTCGTGGCCGCGCTGGCCGCGAGCGGCCCGCCGATCGCGGCGCCGACCACACCACCCGTCAGCAGCGAGCCCGCTACCGCGGCGCCGACGAGAATCCTTCTGATTGGGTTCATTTCTTTCACCTCCTTCTGCGTTGCAATGGAGCCAGCATGGAGGCGGACGCCTTTCGAAACCATGACAAAACACGAGCACTCTGGCCCGGGTGTGGCTGGGCAGGCTGAAATCGATGGCCGTCGAAGCCCAGCCGCAAACCCTGACCGATTTTCTTTGCAGCCTCCGTGCCGTGCGCGAGTTCCAGCGAAAGCCTGTGCCGGAAAAGACCGTGCAGGATATCCTCGAGGTGGCGCGATGGTCGGGCAGCGCGAGTAACCGTCAGTTCAGCGAGGTCATCGTCATCCGTCAGCGCGAGACCCTCGAAGCGCTCGCCACCATCGGCGGCTACACCGGCCATCTGCGAGGCGCCGCGCTCGGCAGGCGTGCCCGGTAAGAAACGGGTGGTCCGCACCGCAATCTCACTCGGATTTCCGGCCCGCCCCCCGCGGCGTGGCGACCGAAAGCCGCTCAGCGACCTCGTCCACGAGGAGCGCTACCGGGCTTCCTGACAACCGACAATTGACGGATGCCCAAGTACGTCCTCTTCTACGAGTCGGCCGATGACGTTCGCTCCAAGGCACCTCTGCACTTCCCGGCCCACGTTGCACGCTGGAAAGAGTTCCAGGAGCGGGGCACGCTGCTGATGATCGGCACCTTCGCCAATCCGCAGGAGGAAGGCTCGATGGCGATCTTCACCACGCGCGAGGCCGCGGAAGCGTTCGCGCGGAGCGATCCCTTCGTCCTGAACGGCGTGGTGCGCCGCTGGTCCATTCGCGAATGGAGTGAGGCGATCGGCGACGGAGGGAGCTAGCGGGCGGTCGCCTTCGTCTCGGCGTAGTAGCGCCGCCAGATCAGCCGATAGATCGGGATCCAGCGTGGGATATCGCGTAGGCCCGGGATGAATGGCACCAGGACCAATAACACGGTCAGCAGCCCCATCATCAGGACCACCAGCAGGTCCCCATACGAAACCTGGTTGAAGGGCGGGAGCTGGTACCAAAGCGTGTAGAGCCAGAGCCAGGTCTGGCCGGGATACAGCCCGGTCTCGTTCATCATGCCCCACTGGTTGCCGGTGAGATGCTGGTCATGCGCGAGGCCCGGCACATAACCGCCGTCATTGATGAAGAGCAGGGGCTTGGTGTAGTCGGTCTGGTAAAAGTGGTTGCTAGAAAGCAGCAGCCCATCCAGCGCTCCCGCCTGAGCCAGTTGCACGAGAACTGCCAGCATGACCGGGACCGGGCCGTAGTCGCCGGCGGCCACCGTGACGGCGCCGTTCGCGACCTTGGCGTCTTTCAAGGCCTTGGCGTACGCATCATGCCACTTGCCCTGCTGGTCGGCCGACGCCGCCTCGTAGGTGGTGATCACGCCGCTCAGCTGGGTGTTGTTTCCGGCGGCCTGCTTGAGCGGGCTGATGACGAAGTCGTGCGGCTGGTCGACATTCGCATGGACCCCCGCCCAGGACTGCGGTGAAAACGGCCCGATCGTTTGCACCGACCCGCTGCCGTGGTTATAGGGTGGTCCGTAGCTGGCGGTGACGCTCTGCCCGGCCAGTTCATCGTTCGCCGTCGTCGTGAAATCCACCGGATCCGCCTGGGCCCAGCTCTGGATCGTGACCGACGGAACATCAGGCGACGATAGGAAGATGGCGAGCCCGAGGATGACGATCAGGGAGATCACCATCGCGATCGCGATCTCCTTGAGCAGGTCGTAGCTGATGGTGCGAACGCCCGGGTGGGAGGCCTCGTCGGCGGAACGCTCGCTGATCATTTCTTCCGCAGATCCAGCGCGGCGGCTGGTTTCGCGTCGTGCCCGATCGGCGGCACCACGCCCTTCATCCGGACCTGGACGATGTGCAGGAAGACTAGCGCGATGATCGCGATCGGCAGCAGCATCACATGCAGGCCGTACATCTGGCCGAAGTTCAGGACATTGAAGAACCCGCCGACGCCGGTGGAGTTCACGGCATCCTTCGCATTCATCGCGATGTACTGGGCGTCGAAGTTCTGCTGCGAGAGGTAGCCGGTGAAGGCAGCCACGATGCTGACCGCGAACGTGACCACCCCGATCATCCAGGTTGGCGCCCGGCCTTCACGCCAGCTGGCCATGAAGTACTGACCCCAGAGGTGCAGCACCATGAAGACGAAGAACACCTGGACGCTCCAGAAGTGAAGGCTGTTGAAGAAGCGGCCGGCGCTGGACAGATGCCACCATTGGGGGCCGAACGCCGCCAGCACGACGCCACTGAGCACGACCCAGATCAAGGCCGCGATGGTGACCACGCCGAAGACGTAGACCCAGGACCCGACGTAGAACGGCTGCCGATCGGGCAGGAGGTTCTCCCAGGGAAGGCGGCGCTCCAGCTGGCGCCGGGCGGCGGCCGTCCAACTGCCGGTTGACTCGTCGCCGACACGGCTCTTCACGCCTACTCCTCCTTCTCGGTGGAGCCGCCGTGTCCCGGGAACGGGAGGATCAGCGCCAGTGCAAAAAGGACCACCATGATTCCAATCACGATCAGGTTGGGCCAGGAGATCAGGATGAAGCCCCAATGGAGGTACCCGGCCGGTTGGTCCACGGAACACACCGTAGTCTTCTGCAACAGAATTTGCAATAAATTGACGTGTCTGGACCCTGAAGCCGGATCGGCAGCCCCCAGCCTTGCCCACCCAACGCGGCGGCTAGACTCACAGGAACGCGATGACAACCGAAACGCTGACCGTCACCGATAACCGAACCGGCCGCCGCTACGAGGTCCCCATCCGGAGCGGCGCGATCGCCGCCGCCGACCTCCAGAAGATCACCTCCGATGGGTCCGGCTCCGGCTTGCTGAGCTACGACCCGGCCTTCCTCAACACGGCCAGTTGCCGGAGCGCCATTACTTTCATCGATGGCGAGCGGAGCATTCTCCGCTATCGCGGCTATCCCGTGGAGGAGCTAGCCGAACGCAGCAGCTTCCTCGAGGTTGCCTATCTACTGATTCACGGTGAGCTGCCGGATCCGACCCAGCATCGCGAATGGGTCGAGGCGATCACGCATCACACCCTGCTCCACGAGAACATCAAGAAGCTGATCGACGGCTTCCATCACGACGCCCACCCGATGGGGATCCTGGTCGGCACCGTGGGGGCGCTCTCCACCTTCTACCCCGATGCGAAAGACATCTTCAACGTGGAGAGCCGGAGGCTCCAGATCCTGCGCCTGATCGCGAAGATGCCGACGCTGGCCGCCTTTGCCGCCCGCCACGCCGTCGGCATGCCCTATGCCTACCCGGATAACGACCTTTCCTACGCCGGTAATTTCCTGAATATGATGTGGAAGGCCACCGAGTTGAAGTACGAACCCAACCCGGTGCTGGAGCGGGCGCTCGACGTACTGCTCATCTTGCACGCTGACCACGAGCAGAATTGCTCGACCAACGTGATGCGGGCCGTGGGCAGTTCGCACGCCGACCCATTCTCGGCGACGGCCGCGGCCTCCGCGGCGCTCTACGGCCCGCTCCACGGCGGCGCCAATGAGCAGGTGTTACGGATGCTCAAGGAGATCGGGTCGGTCAGCCGTGTGCCCGACTACGTCAATCGGGTCCGTGGCGGTGAACTGCGGCTGATGGGGTTCGGCCACCGTGTCTACAAGAACTACGACCCGAGGGCGCAGATCATCAAGAAGGTGGCCGACGATGTGCTGGCGGTGACCGGTCGGAGCCCGTTGCTCGACATCGCGCTCGAACTCGAACGAGTGGCGCTCGCCGACGACTACTTCATCAAGCACCGCCTCTACCCCAACGTTGACTTCTACTCCGGCATCATCTATGCCGCGATCGGCTTTCCCGTCGAGATGTTTCCGGTGCTGTTTGCGATCGGGCGCACGCCTGGCTGGCTGGCGCAGTGGCAGGAAGGCTTGCTCGATCCCGAGCAGAAGATCATGCGGCCGCGTCAGGTTTACACGGGCCCGGCCGAACGCCACCTCCCCGGGGTGCGCGCCGTTAAGGAAGCAGCCGGAACCAGCGCAAGCTGAACAACCCGCCGGCCACCAGGATGATGGTACCGAGTGCCAGCAGCGGCGCGGTGAGATCGAGCTTGGTCGTCACCCAGCCGATCCGTGACCCGAGGTCGCTGTAGATCTTGTTCAGCTGGCTCTCGTCCGAGGCGTAGTAGTAGTGGCCGCCCGTCGCGCTGCTGATCTGCTGCAGCGCCTGCTCGTCGACGCCGTCCACAACCTGGCCCTGGACCATGGTCGTCTGGTTCCGCGCCCCGATCCCAATCGTCTCGACCGGGATCTTGGCTTGCGCCGCGTTGGCGGCGGCGGTCGTCGTGTCGATTCCGGTATTGGACGAGCCGTCGGTCAGCAACACGACCATTGCGTAGTTCTGGGACTTTGAACTGTTCGGGTCGATGATGTTGGCGAGCTGGGCGACGGCGACCTGAATCGCGTCGCCAATCGCCGTTCCCCCACCTGGCTGGAGGCTGCCCAGCGCGTCTTTCACCGAGCCCTTGTCCTGGGTCAGCGGCGCGACCACCTCCGCGTGGGCGTTGAAGATCACGAGGCCAACCTGGGCGTTGCTTGGCAGCTTGTCGATCAGCGTGCGGCCGGCCGCGATCGCCGCTTCGATCCGGGTGGGCTGCACGTCGGTGGCCGCCATCGATCCCGAGACATCAACCGCGAGCATCACGCTGGTCTGCCCCTTGGGGACACGGATCGTCGCCTGGGGGCGTGCCATCGAGAACAGCAAGCCCGCCACGCCGGCGATGAAGAGGATCGCGGGGAGATGACGGCGGAACCCTGGCCCCTTGCCCATCACCTGGTTGAGCAGCGTCAGGTTGGTAAAGCGGACCGCATAGGCCCGGCGACGCTGCTGACTCGTGATGTACAAGCCGACCAGCAGCGGGATCGCGAGCAGCCCGAGCAGGAGCCAGGGTGACTGGAAGCTCATGCGCTCGCCCGCGCGACCCGATGGCCGCGCTGCGCCTCCCGTTGCTTGATGAACGCGACCAGCTGGGGCACGATCTCAGCGGCGGTACTCAGCTCGGCGATCGCCGCCCGAGCCCCAAGGAGATCGGCGCGGATCGTCTCACGCTGCGCTCCCGCCGCCTCCTGGAAGCGGGCCCGCAGCGGCGCGCTCCGGGTATCGACCAGGATCTGCTCGCCGCTTTCCGGGTCCTCGAAAGTCACGACCCCCACGTCGGGAATCTCGCGCTCTCTCGGGTCCGTGATCCAGGCCGCGACAACCTCATGGCGGATCGCCAACGCTCTCAGCGGTTGCTGCCAGCCGCCGGGCGTCATGAAATCGCTGATGAGGACCATCATCGAAGGGCGGCGGATGAGCCGGCCCGCCTCCGTCAGCGCCCGGCCCAGATCGGTCGGACCGTCGCCCGGGCTTTTAGCAGCCCGCTCCATCCGCGCGATCAGCTGCAGCAGCGCGGTGCGGCCCGCAGACGGCGGGATGATCGAGCGGACGCGGTCGTCGAAGAGCAGCGCGCCGACGCGGTTTCCACGGCCGATCAGCAGTTGCCCGACGACCGCCGAGAATTCGAGCGCCAGCTGCCGCTTCAGGCAGCGGGCCGTGCCCCAGTCGAGCGAGCGCGTGATGTCGACGAGCAGCCAGGCATCGAGGCCGCGGTCGGGAAGCGACTCCCGGACGTAAGGCCGGTCCGACCGGGCGGTGATATTCCACTCGATGGTGCGCGGGTCGTCGCCAGCCTGGTACTCGCGCACATCGCTGTACTCGAGTCCCACGCCGCGCACGCTCGAGCGCTCGTCGCCGCCTGGGTGGAACCCGAGGCGGCGCAGCACCGGCCAGCGCGACCGGCGCAGCAATTGGTCGACGGCGATACCGCCCGCGCCGACGTCAGGAGGCAAACCGGTCTCCCAGGTCGATGCGCGGCGGGGGGAATCGATCGAGCACACGCTTGACGATCGTCTCGGCGTCGACACCGGCCGCGATCCCTTCGTAAGTGAGGACGAGACGGTGCCGGATGACTTCGGGCGCCACCTCGCTCAGGTCGTGCGGGAGGACATACGAGCGACCGCGCATGAAGGCGAGCGCCCGGCCGGCAGCGACCAGGTTGATCGAGGCGCGCGGGCTGGCGCCATAGGCGATGGCCGGCGCGAGGTCCTCGAGGCCTTTCACCTTCCCCGGACGGCTCGCATAGGCGAGCGTCGTGGCATAGGTCCGCACCGCGGGATCGACATACACCTCGGTGACCGCCCGCTGCATCTCCTTGAGCTGGTCGAGGGTGACCACCTGGCGGAGCCCGATGGCCGGGCCGGTGATCCGCTCGACGACGACGACCTCTTCCTGGAAGGTCGGGTAATCGACGAGCACCTTCAGCATGAAGCGGTCGAGCTGGGCCTCGGGAAGCGGGTAGGTCCCGTCGGTTTCGATCGGGTTCTCGGTCGCGAGGACGACGAACGGATCCGGAAGCGGATGGGTGTCCTTGCCGATCGTGACCTGGCGTTCCTGCATGGCCTCCAACAGTGCCGACTGCACTTTGGCGGGAGCGCGGTTGATCTCGTCGGCCAGCAACAGGTTGCAGAAGACGGGGCCGAGCTCGGTCGAGAAGTCGCCGCGCCCGGGGTTGTATATTCGCGTGCCGATCAGATCGGCGGGCACGAGGTCGGGGGTGAACTGGATGCGGCCGGCCGCGCCACCGATCACCTGGGCAAAGGCCTTGACGGTGACGGTCTTGGCGAGTCCGGGCACGCCTTCGAGGAGGACGTGGCCGCCGGACAGCAGGGCGATCAGCAGGCGCTCGAGGAGCCGGTCCTGGCCGACGATCAGGCGTTTGACCTCGAACAGGATCTGCTCGATGGGCGCCGGAACGCGGGCGGCGAGCTCCCGGGCCGTGTCGGTCGGGCTCGCGGCTTCCTCGCGGGCCAGTTGCGGTCGATTGATCATAAGACCCTCCATGGCATGACAGTCCTCCGATTGAACCTCGTCGAGATGAGGTCGTTCTGAGCGATTCATAAGGGAAATCTAAGATCGCGGCCCTGGCGGAGCCCGGCTACGTGGTCGATGTCGAGGCGATCGCTGTCCTTGACCAGCCCTGACGAATCACGATTTAGAAGCGAATCTCCGCGCATTCTGGGGTAGGGTAGCGCCGTGGGAATGCTGCCGCCGGATCACGGCGGCCCGTCGATGTTCTGGATGTGGGGCCGCCGGCGCCGCGGGAATCCGCAGACTGGGCCGGCCAACAGCGGTCTGACCGGCGACCCGGTGATCGAGGAGCCGCAGGAGCCGCAGGGTCCGAAGGACCTGCGTAGTCGCTGGCGCAATCTCAAGCAGGCGGTCCGGGGGACCGCCGCCGCGCTCCCCAGGGTGATTCGGCTGGTCTGGGACGCCAGCCCCGCGGTCACCGCCGGCCTGTTCGCGGTGACGGTGGTCGCCGGCGTCATCCCCGCCGTGTCCGCCTACACCTCGAAGCTGCTCGTCAATGCGGTCGTGCTGGGCATCGAGGTCCATAACCACCCAGGCGCCGTCGCCGACGCGGTCCGATTTGACTTTGGACCCTTCCGCACCCCGGTCTTTACGACGGTCAACGGGATCATCTTCCTCGCCATCCTGCAGCTGCTGATCTTCGCGCTGATTGCCTTCCTCAGCACCGCGCGCAACATCACGCAGCAGCTCCTGCAGAACGCGGTGTCGATGCGGATCCAGTTGATGGTCATGGAGAAGGCAGCCTCACTCGACCTTGCCTTCTACGAGGACCCGGCGTCGTACGACCTGCTGCGGCGGGCGCAGACCGATTCCATCAACCGGCCGGTGCAGATGATCTCCACCGCCTTCGGGCTGGTCCAGACGGCGCTGACCTTCGTGACGATGATCGCGCTGCTCGTGATCGTGAGCCCGCTGCTCGCCCTACTGGCGCTCCTCTCCCCTGTCCCGGCCTTCATCGCCGACACCCGGTACGGCTGGCGCGGATACAACATCGCGCGCTGGGGCTCGAGGCTGCTCCGCCGCATGAACTATCTCGTGACCCTGCTGACAACGGACAGCTACGCCAAGGAGGTCAAACTGTTCGGGCTGGGCCACTACTTCATCGACCGCTACCGCCTGATCGGAGAGCGGTATTACGGCAGCCAGCGCCGCCAGGTGGTGCGACGCTACCTCGTCGGCTTTCTCTGGGGAAACCTGAGCACGATCGCGACCTCCGTCACCTATCTATATGTCGCGCTGCAGGCGATCGTCGGCAAGCTGACGCTCGGCGACCTCACGCTCTATACCACGGCCGCCCAATCCGTCCAGAACTCCATTCAGGGCATTCTTGGGGGGTTCTCCGGCATGTACGAGCACAATCTCTACCTGAGCAACCTGTTCGAGTTGATGGAAACGACGAGCAAGCTGCCGGCACCCGCCAACCCCGTCGCCCTGCCAGATCCGGTTCGGGGTGAGATTCGTTTCGAGCACGTCAGCTTCGCCTACCCGGGTGCCGCCGAAAATGCGCTGACCGACTTGAGCTTCACCGTCACCGCCGGAGAGACAATCGCCATCGTCGGCCGCAACGGCGCCGGAAAGACGACGCTCTTCAAGTTGATCTGCCGGCTCTACGACCCTATCGAAGGCCGCATTCTGATCGACGGCATCGACATCCGGGACATCGATCCTACGCAGCTGCGGGCTCAGATTGGCGGCATGTTCCAGGACTACGTCACCTACCAGGCGACGGCGGCGGAGAACATCGGCCTTGGAAACCTCGGCGCCATCGCCGACCGGGAAGCGATCCTGAAGGCGAGTCGGCAGGCCGGTTCCGACGGGTTGATCGCCGGCCTTCCCCAGGGCTACGAAACCGCGCTTGGAAAATGGTTCGATGCCGGCGTCAACCTGTCGGGCGGCGAGTGGCAGAAGGTGGCGCTGGCGCGCGCCTTCATGCGCGACGCGCGAATCCTCCTGCTCGATGAGCCGACCTCCGCCCTCGACGCCCAGGCGGAGTACGAGCTGTTCGAACGCATCCACTCGCTGACACGGGGCCGCACCGCCGTCTATATCAGCCACCGCTTCTCCACCGTCAGGCGCGCCGATCGGATCCTGTTCCTGGAACACGGCCGCCTCGTCGAGCAGGGGACGCACGAGCAGCTGATGCGACTCAACGGCCGCTATGCACGGCTGTTCCGCCTGCAGGCGTCCGCCTATACGGGGGAGGACGTTCTCCCCGAGGATGTCGAGCTGGACATCGCGCCGACCGCGTGACCCGTCGCGGATGGGCGCTGTTTGGGGCGATGGCCTTCATCTGGGGTATCCCCTACCTGCTGATCAAGATCGCGATCGGCGAACTGGCGCCGGCCAGCCTGGTCCTGCTCAGAACGGCAATCGGCGCCGCGCTCCTCCTGCCGGTCGCCGCCGCCCGCGGCTGGCTGGCGCCTCTCATTCCCTACTGGCGTTGGGTGCTGGTCTACACCATCGTCGAAGTGTCGCTGCCATGGTTCCTGCTGGCGGATGGCGAGCGCCGCCTCTCCAGCTCATTCACCGGCCTGCTGATCGCGGCCGTCCCCCTGATCGCCGCCGTGCTCCAGCTGCTGACCCGCGGCGACGACCGGCTGGACCGACGCCGGGTCTTGGGCTTACTCGTCGGCCTGGTCGGGGTGGCCGTCCTGGTGGGCCTCAATGTCTCCTTCAAGGACCTGGGGGCGGTTGCTGAGGTCGGGCTGGTTGCGCTCGGCTATGCGAGCGGGCCGATCATCATCGCCCGCCGCCTCCCGAGCTTGCCGGCCGTCGGCGTGGTCGCGGCATCACTGGCGCTGACTGCCCTCTTCTACGCCCCGCTGGCACTGCCGCAACTCCCGAGAACGATGCCATCCGGCACGGTGCTGCTGGCGGTGGCGACCCTGGCGGTCGTATGCACGGCGCTCGCCTTCCTGGTCTTCTTCGCGCTCATCGGCGAAGTCGGCCCTGTACGGGCCACCGTCATCACCTATTTCAATCCGGCGATCGCCTTGCTGCTGGGCGTAGCCGTGCTACGCGAGCCCTTCACGCTGGGGGCCGTCGTCGGCTTTTCGCTGATCCTCGTGGGGTCGGTGCTTGCGACGAGGCGGACTACTAGTGCGCCTGCTGACCCCGCGCCTGCCGCATCATCGAGTTCTTGGGGAGCTGCAGCACGGTATAGACGCGCGCGGCGGCGCCGATCCCAAGGATGAGGAAGATCGCGGCCAGCACGAAGAGCGCGATGAACGCCAGTCGGTTCGCGGCGTATACGGTCAGGTAGAGGACGGCCGCAACTGCCCAGAAGGCAGCGATGGCGGCGGCCAGGCGAGCCCAGACCGGCACCGATGGGCTATAGCGTTTGTCTGTACCGAGATTCAGCGGGATTCGCGCCGCCCACGCCGGCTTGACAGCCCAAACCCAGGCGAGGAGCGCCCAGAACACGACATTGAGTATGGCGAAGATGCTTAGCACAACGCGAAGGAAGGTCATGCCAGTGAAACGTTACGATCCTCATAAAACCTGCGGCGCGGTCTGAGCGAGGAGGGAACGATGAAGGCAAGGGCGGACACGGCGATTCGAACTCGTTTCGCAGGGTGGCCCAAGCCGGCGTTACAGTTCTTTCACGGCCTGAAGCGCGACAACAGCAAGACCTACTTCGAGGCCCACCGGCAGGTCTATGAGGAGCAGGTGCGCCAGCCGATGGAGGCCCTCCTCGCCGAGCTCGAGAAAGACCTGGCGCAGCCGGATATCGAGGTCAAGATCTTCCGCCTCAACCGTGACCTTCGCTTCTCTCCGGACAAGCGCCCGTACAAGGAGCACCTGGGCGCGTACCTGTCCAGCCCACGCGCCGGCGGCGTGTACCTCCAGGTCTCGGAGGACGGCTTGTACGTGGCCATGGGCTCGCATGAGATGGCGCCCGATCAGCTCACCCGCTACCGCGATGCGGTTGCCGGAAAGGACGGCGAAAAACTGGCTCGGATCGTCGGCGCGCTCGTCAAGGATGGCTACCAGGTGACCGAGCCAAGCTTCAAACGGGTCCCCACCGGATACCCTGCCGATCATCCGCGGGGTGACCTGTTGCGCTGCAAGGGGCTGATGGCTAGCCGGAACTGGAAGCCCGGTCCATGGCTGCACACGGTCGAGGCGAAAGAACGACTACGGCAGGCGATCAAGGACAGCAAGCCGCTGACCGGCTGGCTCGATACGCAGGTAGGCCCGAGCCGCGAGCCCGCGCGGTCGATGCGCTAATACTTCGCGAAGTACTCGACGACGCGGTTCTCGTCGGCCGGCACATCGATCTCGCTGCGCTGCGGCCGATGCGCCACCTTCCCGCTCAAGGCCTCCTGGTCGCGCTTGCGACGACGGCCCATGCTGCCCGGCGCGGCTTTGTTGCCCAAGCGGATAGGGGCAGCGGATTCGGCCGCTCTTGCCCGCAACCTGGCGGGCCCCCTTCAGGCCGAGTTCGACGCCGGCCCGACGCGGGAGTTTTTCGACGGGACGTCGAGAAGACGCGGGGGACCTATACCTCTATATATGTATATATGGGCCCCTTAAACGTAGGCTCCACGGCGGACCTCAGGCGGCCAGGCGGTCGACCATGCGGGCGTTGGCGACGGAATGCGCCATCTGATCCGCCAGGATCTTCAGCAGTTTCAGGTGGTTCTTGGAGTACTGGTTGCGGCCAAGCTTGACGACCTCGATTACCCCGATGAAGTCGTTATTGATGAGGACGGGCACGGCCACGACCGATGCCTTCATCGCCGGGGCCTCGAAGCCGACCAGGCCCGGGTCGGCGTCCCCGACCACGATCCCGTGCCGGTTCACGAGGACTTGCCCGGCGATGCCTTCCCCCGCCAGCAGGATCTTGTGCTCGAGCGCCGTCCGCACTGCCTCGGGCTGGTCAGGGGGACTGACGTAACGAGGCACCAGGCGGCGCTTGTCACCCGCCACCAGGTAGACGCGCGCCTGGTCATGGGGCATGAGGTTGGCGGCGACCTCGGCGGTGAGCCGGCAAATCTGCTGCACCGCGCTCTCCGCATCTGGGCGCGCTCTGGTGGTCTGTTCTTGGACCCGTTGAAGGGACAGCCCTGAACGTGGTTGCTCGGACTCGCGGCGGAGGTTCGCAGCCTCGGCGTCGCGCTGTTCGACGACGGCGATCACCGCCATGACGACTCGCGGATCGAACTGCGAGCCCGCCTGGCTTTGCAGCTCCTTGATGATCAAGTCGGTGGCGAGCGCCGGTCGGTACGGCCGGTCCGACGACATCGCATGAAAGGCGGCACAGACGTGGAGGATGCGACCGCCGAGAGGAATCATTTCGCGGGCCAGCCCATCGGGGTAGCCACTGCCGTTCCAGCGTTCATACTGCGCCCTCACGATCGGGCAGATGGCCTGCAGGGAGGGGACCCTCGACAGGATCCGCTCCGCAATGACCGGATGCTCGTGCACCAGTGCCAGCTCCTCACTCGTCAAGGGTCCCGGCTTGTTCAGCAGGTGGGCGGGGATCCCGACCTTCCCGACGTCGTGCAGCAACGCGGCGTACTCGAGTTGGCGCAGGGCGAGCCCCTTCAAGCCAAGGAACTTGGCCACATCGACGGCTAGGGTGGCGGTTCCGCGAGAGTGGGCGTCCATGAATCGGTCCTTGCTGAAGACCATGGCGGACAGCGCCCCCAGCGTCGTCATGAAACTTTCTTCGATCTGCCGCCGGCGATCCTCCACCTCGCGTTTCTGGTTGCTCATGTTGCCCAGCATGCGAGTCTGCGTGTAAACGATCAGGCCGATGACGCAGACCAGCACCAGGAGGGAACGCTCATAGAGCGTTGACCAGCCGGCCACGAGGGGGACCGCGGCGGCGACAGCCGCGAGCAAACCGACCGCCATCGCCGTTCGAAGCGGGAGCAGGGCGGCGGTAAAGATCGCGAGCACGATATAGACGGACACCAGATCGCCACTGTGCACCTTTCCGGCAATGCTCAGGTAGAGGAGTGGCACAGCGATGCCGACCACGACGGCTCCCAGTAAATGGTCCACGGGAACCCTCACCCGTGGCAGTCCCCAGCACAGGACTCCGAGCACGAAGCCGACGGCCGGGGCAGCCCAGGCGGAGAGCGATCCCATGTGGATCGGTGAACCCGAGTAGCTGCTGACGAGCTGGACGGTCGTGATGGCCCAAAAGGCGACCGCGACGACCCGGAGAGCGGGCCACTCGCGGGTAGCAAGCGTTCGTACCACCGTCCTGAACCGCAGGCTTGCCTTCCCCAGCAAGGGAAGCTTGAACTGGACCGACTCCCGCGCCGACGTGACCAGGCGCCGCAGGTCGAAGGCTTTGGGCGCTCGATAGAGCAGTCGCCCTTGCCGGGCAACCGGTGCCGGCCGCTTCGGCGATCGGCGGCTCATGAGTGTTCCAAGCCCAGCGGTCGACCGAAACCTTCGTCGAGGAGCCGTGCCTAGGCGATCACCTGTATTTGTATGTCGACCGTGGTCGCGACCGCGACCGCCTTATAGAGTGGTCAACGGCGCTTGTAGTGCTCCACGAGGTCGACCGCCTCTGCCTGGCTTGGACCAGACAGGCGGAACCGAATCTCGATCCGCTGGAAGACCGACGTGTCCGACCGATGCCGGACCCCTTCGATGGTGGCCTCGACCTGGTCCAGGCGCACCCCGGTGTCCCCGGCCCGCCCCTGCACCAGCAGCACCCCGCACGCGGAGACGCCGGCCAGGAACGCTTCCGCCGGAGTGATCTGTTCCCCCGGCCCACCCAGGTGAGTTGGTTCGTCAATGACAAGCTGGTGGTTGCGCACCTGGTTGATGGCGCGCCCCGGTGTCGCGCTGCTGGAGGAGACGACGCGGTTGATCACCAGGTCGTCAGCGGACATCCGGACCCCCCTTCAAGGCGGAGGCGCGCTTGCCCTGGACACGGGCGAGGAATCGCTCGAGGTCAATCACCACGCGCTGGTGCGTGCCCCGAGCAACCAACTCGACCTCGTCGAAGGCCGAGATCTCGAAGTCGACCCGGCGTCCGTCGACGGCGGCCACGCGCGCGATCACTCGAACCTGCATCCCCACCGGTGTGGCCTTGAGATGCTCGAAGCCGACGCGGGTGCCAACACTGGCCTCACCGGGTTCGAGCTGTTCGGCAATCGCACGAACCGCCGCCGACTCGAACCAGTGACACAGGACTGGCGTGGCCAGCACCGTCACGCCGGCATTCTGGAGGCGGTCGGCACCGTGTTCGGGCCCGACCTTCTGCTCGAGCAGCCCTTCCTGGCCGACACCGATCGACCTCACAGCTGCCACTTTACGTCGAAGCGGCGACCAGCGGGTGTGATGGCGGAGCGGGCGAGATTCGAACTCGCGAACGGGGTACGCCCGTTACGGCATTTCCAGTGCCGACCCTCAAAAAGGCTCATTCCGAGGGTCACATGTGCCTCAACTTCAATTCGACTTGAACGGGACTTCGCCAACTCTTCGACTCTTCTTTAACGGAACCCTGTTTTTGGAAGTGCCGCAACCACCGGGCCGGAAATGCCGCGCCCTCCTGCGGTGATGTTCGCGCCGTGATCATAGCCGGTGGTTCCTCTTCCCATCCTCTCCACTTTTGCCCTCCCACAGCCCCTACATCACCCAGAACCTCGCCTGGGCCGGCGCTTACCGGAGCCCGGACAAAAAGGTAGTAAGAGGCGGGAGTTTCACCACGCCTCTTACTCGGATCTGACCATCAGCCGCCGAACAGCGTCGAGGTTTTTCGGGGCCACTTACCAGAGAATCAGAACGTACCCGTCTTGCCCGTTCCCGTTCTGACTAGGACCAAAGCCGTCTCCACCCCGACCGAAACCATCGCCTCCCCCCGGTTTCTCAATTGACCCACTGACTGGAGAGCCACCAGAACCTGGAACACCAGCAAGACCCTGCCCTGGGTGACCATCCCGTGAAACCCCGACCCCACCGGTGCCAGTCCCACCGAAGCCGCCAAAAATGCACTCCGTACCATCGCCACCGGCACCCCCTGTGGCAGTTGCCAGGCTCCCGAATGAGGAACTGCCGCCTTGATTCCCTGAGACGTTGATGACTGTCGACCCGGTCCCGCCAGTACCGACCGTGACGACATAGGTTTGACCAGGTGTCACGGCGATCACCGCCCGACGGTAACCGCCCGAGCCGCCACCGCTCCCGCAGGTGGCTGATCCGCCTCCACCGCCACCCCATATCTCCACGAAGACGTGAGTGACCCCGGAGGCGACTGTGAAGTTGCCTGAGGATGTGAACTCGGCAAGACCGTTCAGTGAGCCGGGATCGCCCTTAGGGCCGGCGGGACCCTGTGCCCCGGTGGCACCGGTGTCGCCTTTCGGCCCAGCCAGCCCGGCCGGACCCGCATCGCCCTTCAGTCCTTGCAGCCCGGTGGCTCCGGTATCGCCCTTTAGTCCCTGAAGGCCTTGAGGCCCCTGCGGACCCTGCGGGCCGACCTGACTCCACGTAACAAGGGTCGAATTCCCATTGCAGGTCGGCTGAGCGCTTGGGTCCGTCGTGATCTTGTGCAGGGTCCCACCATTGGTCAGGCAACCGAAAAACGTGGTGGGACTCGTGTCAGCAACCCCAGCCGTCCCGGCTACAATCAATACGACGCCGCCGATAATCGCCGACGACAACAATCGCGAAGTCTTTAGGCGTCGAAATAGCTGCGAAAGGGGTGTTCCCATCTTCTCCGGCCTCCTTATCGGAATGGGACCAGGCGCACCACTCCGTGGGCAGATCGTAGCCCGGTTTCACGGAGCGTTCAATGGGAACTTCGGCTCACTTGATCGCCTACCGCCGAGATAGCCCTTCCTGCGCCGCGAGGTAACCGATTGCTTCCGCGGGCGACCCTCTGCCTGAGCATCGAAACGCGACGGCCTGAGGGGGCTTGGAGGTCGCGGCATTTCCTGAAAATCGGCTGATTCGGCCCGCTAATGCCGCGACCGCCTCCGGATCCACAGTGTGGGTTATCTGCGGTCCGATCACCCCGAAACTCATGCAGACGAACGTTCGACCTTCTTCAGGCGATCTGTTCGCTAGCAACCGTCACAAACCTGCCCGCACAAGCAAAGACGTGCGGGCCATGGCCTCAGTGGCTACCGGATATGGTGGCGGAGCGGGCGAGATTCGAACTCGCGAACGGGGTACGCCCGTTACGGCATTTCCAGTGCCGACTGTATCAGCGGCCCGACTTTGGGGGTCGCGGGCACCTGAATTTCAATTCGACTTGAACGGGACTTCGCCTGGTCTTCAACTCCTCCTCAACGGAACCCTGTTTCTGGAAATGCCGTAGCCACCGGCCAGGAAAAGCCGCGACCTCCTTCTCGTCCTACCGGGCCTTCGTGTCTGCCTTCATCTGGAAGAAGGCGTGACTGGACGAAGTCTTCATATTTGTTAAGGCTAGCCGAGGTCTCGTCATTAATCTTGCCGCGGCTGGATTAGGAGCCTTCGCTAGGCAGCTGCGTCACGGAGATCGTATTTCCGTCCGGATCTGTGTAGACCGCAGTTCTTCCCCAGGGCTTCGCCTCGGGCGGGTGAACCACATCGACACCGGCGCGCTTGAGCGTGGCATGCAGGCCGTCCAAGTCTTCGACGGCAAAGCCGACATTGGTGCGAGATTCCTCCCCGGTCTCGGCGGGATAGATGTTGAACAACAGGAAATCCTCCGCCCCATTGGACCACGATCCCCGCGAGGCATGCGCATGGCGAAGGCCGCCGTCTGCGTGGACCTCGGGCTGTCCAAGCGGCAATCCAAGAAGGTCCCGGTAGAAGCGAACAGACCGCTCAAGGTCGCGTACCCTCAGCTCCACCTCGATCAGGCGAGCAGCCATGTTTACTTCCTCCGTCTTCTCGACCCTGCGTCAGCGACCCGGTATTCACGGCGCTCCGGTTGACGGCTCGATGATACTGGCTGCGAGATGGGCGCCCTGCGGTGCTCCGTTGATACCGAGGATTCGGACCACGCTTGGCACCGTACCCAAGGGCGCCGGCAGCAACCTGAGTCACCCTGCCTGGGCGCGCGGTTAAGGCTCAATCAAGACTTCGTCCGGTCGCGCGATCTCTGGATGAGGGCAGCTGATCGAGGAGGGCTGGACGAATTCTTGACTTCGCTTAACAGGCTTTGGGAACCTCATCACCTGAGCCCTCGCAGAACCTACCCCATCGCCACTAGGTAGGCATCCTCATTGGGCCGCGCGGCCGCCTGGCCAGCATGCGACTGGCGGTTGACCAGCTCCGTCATCTTCAGTGACGAGTCGCCGTGTCTGGGACTGGCGCTCCCAGGGCGCGAGGTATTGGCGAGCGGCCCTCCAGGATGTGGGTTGAGGGGACAGGCGTTGGGCATTGCGGGTTCTCAGAACATCTCGACAGCGTTCAGGTCGCCGCGCATAATTGGGCCAGTCGCTGGCCAACGTTTGTTGGAGAGAGGAGGCATGCGGCGATGATGACATCGACCGACGTAAGGCGATTTGTCGACCACGCTCTAGGACTGGGCAACAGTGGCGATCTCGACGGACTGGCGGAGCTTTTTGACCCGAACGTAGAGATGGTGGGGCCGGACGGTACAGTCAAGGGTTCCGAGGCGGTGCGCGTGGCCTTTGATGTTCTCTATACCGCCTTCCCCGGCGTACAGGTCGAGATCAACAGGCTCATCGTCGAGGACGACTGGGTCGCTTACACCGCGACCGCCACGGGCACCCATGGAGGTCCGCTCCGGCTCCCTGATGGACGCGTGATAGCGCCCACCAATCGGTCGATTACTCTACGGATGGTAAATGTCCGACAGGTCAAGGACGGACGCCTAACCTACATCGAGAATAGTTGGGACCGCCTTCACCTGCTCAGTCAATTGGGCTTGCTCCCCACGTCAGGGGGGTAGACGTAGATCGTCGACGTCGTAGCGCTCGCCGAGGAGGTCGGCGATGCCGCGCCATTGGTCGAGCCTTGTCACCATCACGAGCCGCTGCCCCTGCGATAAACCAACGCTCCGAGTCTCCGCCGCCGTAAAGAAGCAATAAAGACTTCGTCCAGTCGCGCGATCATGTGGATGATCGCGTGCCTGCGGGCTCGGGGGCGCAAATGCCACCTATCCTTCTTAAATGCTTTTGAACCAGCGATCTACTAGAGAGTCGCCTAGTTCGCTGGCCTGGAATGAATCGCCAGGCTTATGGCCGGTGCGTGCACAACCCCAAGCTCGTTAGCCGTAGCGATCGGCGATAAGCATGCGTTTCTCAGCGTTCAAGATGAAGGGGTCCTTGAAGACCCGGAGGTGTAACCTTTTGCCCCTAAAGAGCCCCATATAAGGTAGTGCAAGCCCGAGCCACCGACGCGAGCAAGAGCGCCGTCGAGGCCCTCTACCGCACCCATGGGGATCGAATCTGGCGGGCGGTCCTGGCATATACGCAGGATCCCGAGGTGGCCAGCGATGCGGTGGCGGAAGCCTTCGCTCAGGCACTCGTTCGGGGCGATGCCGTTCAGTCGCCGATCAGGTGGGTCTGGCGGAGCGCGTTTCGGATCGCGGCTGGGATGCTCGAGGAGCGAACGCGATCGATTGCCTTAGTCGGAACGGAGTCGTACGAGATGCCGGCCAGCCGCGGAGAACTGGTCGCCTCGCTGGCCACACTGCCGGCAAAGCAGCGCGCTGCCCTCATTCTGTTCTATTACGCGGATTATCCAATCAGTCAGATCGCGTACATCCTGCGGTCAAACGCACTTGCCGTCCGGGTCAACCTGAGCCGCGGACGGAAACGCCTGGGCCGCATCCTGGAGGCAGACCATGCGTGACTTGAAGGAGCGGTTCGCGGAACTAGAAAGACTGCCGGCGCCTGACCTGCAGCAGCGCATCCAGACCCGAGTTCGGCGCCTCCAACAGCCTGGACGCCTTAAGACCGGTGCCGAGCGCGCATGGCATCACTTTGAGCGGCCCCGGCTGTTAACCGCTTGGACCACCCAAGTCCTGGCCGCGGCGGTCATCGTGGCCTTGGCGATCGGCCTCGCCCTCATCTTCCACTACGCGCGGACGGTTGGACCGGCCAGACCTACGCCCATCCCAACAACTACGCGCACCAGCGTCGATCTCCCGAATTGTCGGCTCCCCGTCATGGTGACCGTCGGGGCGCAGTTGACGTCCGAGGTCGGCTTTGTCGACACGCGGAGCGGCCATTACACGAAGGACGGGTCCGCTTCTGTCGCCGGTCTCCCCGTCAGGGAAGGCGGCATCAGCGTGGGGAAGCCCCCTGGCGGCCCGCCGGCCCCGGCGTGGTACAGCGCCGCACTCCGGCGCTGGATCCCTGTCGGCGGTTCCAGCCTGGCACCCGACGGCCGCAGCTATCTCTGGCTGCGGGTTTTACCCGAAGGCAGCACCTCCTCGAACTTCCAGAAGGCCGAGCTTCACCGCTACGATGTCGCGAGCGCGACTGATCGCACGCTTTGGACGTACGCGGGGTCGATCATGGTTTCCCGTTGGGACGCCTCCGGCATCCTGGTCCAGACTGTCCCCCCCGAGGGTGGAGTTGCGCTCTGGTGGATGGTCGATCCACGAACCGGCACCGCGGACCGGGCAAATGCGCCTGCCGCCTATGCCAGCTTCTTCGGCTTCACCCCCCTGCCGGGCGATCCGCAAGAAGGCGGCAGCTCCGGGACGGACTCCCAGGGCCGCACAGTGTTCAGGCTGGGCCTGTCCCCTGGCGGCCCGGAATGGGTGTTCTTCGAGACCGCCCCCGGCCAGCGCGTGACGATCTACCGGGGCAAACAGGGCGACGCGACCGGGTTCGACCCCGGGGGAACCATGGGCGATGCCACGGGCATCTGGTTCGGCGCCTCCAGCGGCCGTACGCTTTGGCACTGGCAGCAAGATACCGGCCTCCACAAGCTCACCCTCACCGGACTGCCCGGCTCCGCCAACTCGACCGTGTACGTCGACCCTGCAGGGCCCTGCCTGTAGAGAGGTAGGACATGAGCAGCAGAGTCATCCGCACCATTGTTTCAAGCACCATCGTGGTTGTCGTGGCTCTGGCGGGATGCGCTCCGCCCGCCGCGGCGAGCCGACAAGCGGTTGCGTCCGGCAGCTTCACATCTGTGCAAACAAGCCAGACGCACATCCGCACGGCCGGGGGCGACAGCGTCGACCTCCTCGTCTTCTCCGTGACCTCGGTCGGAGGCCTCACCGGGGTAGCCACCGATACATTCACGGCCGCCACGCACGCAGATGGATCAGTGGACGCACACGGGACCGAGGTCTGCAGCTCCTGTACGATTGGCCGCCGAACCGGGTCTTACATAGCCGCGTTCTCGTTGACGGTGTCAGTCGCCGGCGTGCTCGCTGGGCATCTGACGTTCACCAGCGGGAGCGGCGGGCTCGCTGGCCTGCACGGCGAGGGCACCTTCACGGCTGGTACGTATTCGTACAACTACCGCTTTGCGCCGTAGGCACACGCTCGCTCGATTGCTTCGAGGCCGTTCAGGCACGACCGCCAAAGTTGAGAGCTATGCGGTGGAGTCCTGGTCCGAGCGTCCTCGCCAGGCGGTGGCCGCTAGCAGAGTTTTGCCGCCCTTCACCCTCTTTTGGACCCGGAGCCGTCTGTGTTGCGCGCGTGCCACCCGGATCGGGTCAAGGTATCACTTTATCGGTCACCGCGCTAACCGCACTTCTATGAGGCTGTAAATTTGTGTTGACCAAGCACCGAATTGCGCGTAGCGTGAACTTCCCTCAGTGTGGGACTGGGGATCTTCGGCAGGGGTTTCTCTTTCAACTTTCAAGGAGGAAATGGCCATGAAAGACGTACACATTACGCGGCGACAGATCCTGAAAGGCGCTGGAGCCGCTGGCGCCCTCGGTGCCCTGGCCGTCCCAGCGGCAGCGTTCGCGGATGGGGGCAACGGGGGCGACCAGGAAGAACGCGGGATCGTTGGGGCGTGGCTGATCAAAGTGGTTCCCGATGGACTGGCCTCGGTCCCGTACAAGGTCCTCAACCTCTACACGCCTGGCGGCGGCGTCGCCGGGGTGGCGAGCAATGAGATGGAGCCAGCCAATCTGAGCACGTCGGTCTACGGCGCCTGGGAACAAACCGGACCGCACAAATTCGCCATTACGTTTCTGCTCTTCACCTTTACGCCCCCGGGAAGTCCGTCGGGTACGCTGAAGATCCGGGCGAAGGCGGAGCTCAGTCAAGACAGCGGACAGATCTCCGGGCCGGCCGTTATCGAGTTTGCACCGCCTGACGCGAGCTTCTTCCAGGTTGGGACGACCACCTTCACCGGGACACGAATCACTCCCGAACCGATTTAAGCGGCGGGCTAGTCGCAAGCCGGCCAGCAGCCTGGCCGCCAGCTGGCTTCGCGACCGAACGCCAAGCTTGTGATAGGTGCGCGACAGGTTGTCGGGCGGCAAAAGTTCGTCCGCCCTGGGAGACTCGATAAATAGGGTGCGCTAGCGGCGTCTGACAAAGCGGCGCCGGAAGGGTCCGTCCCGGCGCCCTCTCGGCGAATGGCGGCAGGGCGTCTTCCTCCCACAACCTTGACTCTCTTAACAAAGGGAGGCGGTCTCTCGACCGCCTCCTTTAACGCGAATGCGAGTGAGCGCTTAGCGGCCTGTCGCGGCAGGTTGTGCGAGCGCGGGGATAACACCCAGCTTTTGCATCAAGCCGAGCGTATCCCAGTTCCCCCAACCCTCCACAAACTTTCCGCCTGAGTAGCGGTCAATGGTGATCCCAGTCACACTCGCCACATGTTTTCCGGTCGGCGCAATTCCCATCAGCTCGCCCTTATGGGTGCCCTCACTTGACCAACGAGTTACCACCTTGTCGCCCTCGGCGACCTGATCTTCAACGGTGAAATGGAGATCGGGGAAGGCGGCGTAGTACATCTTGAGGAACTGCTTGAATGCCTCGCGACCCCTTATATCATTCCCACCCACCCCGTCCGCCTGGTGGACCACGCAGTTCGGGTCGGCAAGCTCGTCAAGCAGGTCGACGCTCCCCCTGTTGGCTGCGTCCTCTAAGAAACGGCGCGAGTTGATCTTATTCTGTTCTGCTGACATCTGACGTCCTCCTTGTCCGACTTCCTGTCGCAAGTCGTGACCGCTTGAGCTATCGACCTTGAAGGACCAAGCTCAAGCTCAACCCTGAGGAAGGGAGGGACGTCAAAGCGCCCCGACGTGCCTTGCCGCAGCTATACCCAGTCACGACGGTGTTCACCCCGCGTGGACCGCTCTGCATTCACTCCCGTAAGGTGGCACCGGAAGTCAGGGAACGTCCGTCGTCCAGCGAACTCCTTTGCCGCCCGATCTTAGGCGGTCTCCACCGCAGTTCTGGATGGGCCGCGTGACCGGCGTGCCTTTTGCCGTCCCACAGCTCAAAGGTTCGAACGCCTGCGATGATGAATCAAATGTCGTCACGACTGAGCCGCTCATAGGCCGCGGCCAGGGTTGAGGCCGATCAGCAGCACGTGCCGGTCGAAGTTCGAGGCTAATGCGGTCGCTCAAGTGCCTTTGGCCAGCACCCGGCTCCTCATCAGTGGCTCTCGGTCATTGACATGAAGATCATCATCATCGTTCTAGCACTCGTGCTCGCTGCCTGTTCCGGCTCTAACCCGCCACTACCCCCGCCCACCACATCGCAGCACGGCCTTCTCGTGATGGGCGGCACGGACGCGAAGCTATTCACCGTCCGAGACGATGGCACCGGCAAGGTGGTGCTGCCTGGGTCCGGGTCCATGCCTTCGTGGACGCCCGACGGCAGGATCATCTTTGTCTCCAATCGAGGCAGTTCGCCCCAAATCTGGATCATGGATGCCGATGGCAGCAATCCGCAGCAAGTCGGAAACCTGTACCTGGCCATGAACAACCCAATCGCTAAGCCGCAGTTGGCGAAAAATGGCCTGATCGTGTTCTCTGACCAGCAGGGCGCGCCGACCCAGACCGCAGACAACCCCGGTCCGCAAAACGGCACCTATGTCATGCAACAGGACGGCTCGGGCCTCAAGCTGTTGTTTCAACATTGCACCGCACCCTCGCTCGCGCTGTCAGGCCAATGGCTGACATGTACAAAGGAAATCGACGGTCACCGGGAAATCTGGCGGATTAACACCGATGGGACGGGGCTACAGCAGCTCACGTTTACCGGCGATCCAGACTACCCGGACGGCAACGCGTCGAGCATCTCGCCGGATGAGAGTACGGTAGCGTTCTTCAGCGGCAAGGAATCCGACCTGGGCTTGGGTGGTTTTACTCAATCCCCGCTAACCTGGGGACACCGCAACGTTGCACTAATCCCGGCTGCCGGCGGGGCGCGCAAGACTATCACGGGTTGTACACCGGCAACGACACTAGCGCGAATCCAATCTTTCCCTCGCGGCGCATGCCTCGCGGCCGATAACCCCGCTTGGTCACCGGACGGAAAGTGGCTCATCTACGACCGCGGCGGCCCGAATGCCGATGACAATGGAACCTGGATGATCGGAACTGACGGGCAGAATAATCGTCGCCTCTGGCCCGACACACGGGGCGCGGGAAACGTGCCGATGAAATACCTCGCGCACTGAGGGGCCAGAGAGAACGAAGTCCCGCGGAAATGAGCTAAGAATCCAAGTTTGGCGCCCCCTTCGGCAGAGATCGCATAAGTAGTAGCCGGTGTTGGACGGAGCCGATGCGCGGCGCGAGGCGCTACGGGCACAAGGGGCGACGGAGCGTGTTCGCTCGGAGCTACGAGAGCGCCGAGGCGCGCGTGCGCTCTGATGAAGGTGGCTCGTGTCGCACGGGCGGCACGGTCGTTGGGCGTGGCCCCGTCAGCTGGCTAACCGTGGTGGTCGACAGACCAGAGAACCGCGATATGGAACGAACCGCGCATCAACTGGGTCGCGGCATTACCGAGCCGACTCCTTCGATCTTCAGGAAGTGCCGCGACCTCCAAGCAGTCTGTTCGCTGGCAACGTTGCCCACATGAGCGCAAGAGGTGGGGCCATGGCCTCAAGTGGCTACCAGGTGTGGTGGCGGAGCGGGCGAGATTCGAACTCGCGAACGGGGTACGCCCGTTACGGCATTTCCAGTGCCGCGCCCTCGACCAGACTAGGCGACCGCTCCGCAGCGAGTCGATTCTATCCGCCGTCGGCGCCGGCGTAGAATCGCGCCGTGAACGAGGGGGAAGTTCGAGAGATCGCGGTGGTCAAACGCGATCAGGTCACCAAGGGGGAGTCGTCGGGGGCGATGACGCGACAGGGGGCGATATCCGCCGATACGGTCGGTTCCGAAGGCATCTTCATGGGGCTCAGCCGTCTCCCAGCGGGGATGCGGAGCACGACTCACTATCACACCAACTGCGAATCCTCGCTCTATGTGTTAACCGGGCAGGGCCGATTCCTCAGCGGACCTCAACTCGATCGAGCCACTCCCATCGAGCCCGGCGACTTCATTTTCGTCCCACCGAATGCGCCGCACACGGTCATCAATGACGGCGACGTCGAGTTGGTCTTCATCGTCGCGCGCAGCGCGCAGCGCGAGCTCGTCGAGGACTACGACCCAGACCACTAGAGGAGGGATTACTTCGGCCGGCTGCGTACCTGGCGGCGGCCCATGACCTCCGGCGGCTGGCTGCGAAGCCAGACGTTCAATAGGACCACTGCCCACATCCGGTAAGGCCGCCAGGTCTCCGCGCGTTTAAGAACCGTGGCTCGGTCAGGACGCTCGCGAAGCCCATACAGCAGCTGGATCGCCCGCGGCGTGATGTCATCGTCGGTGACGGCGTCCACGAGCCCGGCGCCGCGCATCAAAATGCCTTGCGCAAAGAATTCGCCGATGCCGGGCAGGGTACGCAGCTGCGTCAAGGCCTCGGCCTCGGCTAGCGACCGCAGCCGCGCGCGATCCAATGTGCCCTCGAGCGCAGCGCGTGCGACGTGGTGCAGGCGTTCGATCTTCATGGGCGCCACGCTGGGAAAGCTCTCGAGCCGAAGCAGCGCGCGGGGGTCGGGAAACGCCGTGAACGCGGTGCCGTCGACCTCGATCGTCGCGCCCGCTTGCTCCGACATCCGCTGCCGAATGCGGCGCGTCTGAAGGATCGAGATCCGGTGTCCGATGAGGAAGGCGCAGGCGGCCTCGTAGGGTGAGTGAAACAGCACCGGCCGAAGATTCTTGTATTCGGCCTGCAGCCGGCGGATGACAGGATCGCGGCGTCCGGTGTCGACGAAGCCTTGGCCGTCGACGTCGAGCGAGACCGTTGCCAGCGCCTGCCGCCAGGCGCGCTCAGCGTCGGCCTCATCGGCGCCGTGTACGTCACCCGTGACGGAGTCCCCGCGCTGACGCATCACCACGGCCGCAGAGCTCCGCCAGCCTTCCACTGGAAAGGCCATCACGACCGCGTCGCCAAGCCGGGGCCAGCCACCAAAGCGACCAGCCTCCGTTTCGAGGTCGAATGGGCCCTGGGGAACCAGTTCGAAATGGGCGACCTGACCGATGAGTCTGGCCATGGCGGCTTTCCCATCGTAGACCGGTGTCGGGCCCGGCAGCCGTAAACCCCTCGTCGAATCAACCCAGGCGACGCTGCAGCAGGGCGCGCTCGGCGGGATTCGCCGTCAGCTCGAGCGCGCGCGCCAGCGCTGCTCGACCCTCGGCATCACGGCCGAGATCGCGGAGCAGTTCCGCGCGGGTCGCGTGGAACAGGTAATAGTCGTCGAGCGTCCCCTCCAGGGCATCAACCTCCGGCATGGCGGCCTCCGCCCCGTTGAGGTATCGATGGGCAATGGCGCGGTTGAGCTGGACAATCGGAGACGGCATCAGCTCGAGCAGCACATCGTAGAGCGCCACGATTTGCCGCCAGTCCGTTTCCTGCCAGGAGCGCGCCTCGGCATGGCAGGCAGCGATCGCCGCCTGGAGCTGGTAGGGGCCAGCACGCTGCAGCGCGGCGGCACGCTGGAGCACCACCATCGCCGCGGCGATGCGTTCCTGATCCCACTGGCTCCGGTCCTGGTCCTGGAGCAAGACCAGGTTGCCCTGCTGGTCGAAACGGCTGTCGGCGCGCGCGAGGTGCAGACGCATCAACGCCAGCAAGCCCATCGCTTCCGGCTCTTCCGGCATCAGGCGGACCATCAGCCCGGCCAGCCAGACGGCATCCTCGGCAAGGTCGCGGCGCGATGCCCGCTCGCCGGCCGTCGCGAGGTAGCCCTCATTGAACATCAGGTAGAGGACCGCGAGGACCTCCGCGAGGCGTTCGCCCATGTCCCGCTCGGCGGGAACGCGGTACGGAATCTTCGCGTCCACGATCTTCCGCTTCGCCCGAACGATGCGCTGCGCGATGGTCGCCTCGCTGGTGATGAAGGCGCGGGCGATCTCGGTCGTGGTCAGGCCGGCCACCGCCCGCAGCGTCAGCGCCACCTGGGCTTCGCGGGACAGTGCCGGGTGACAACACGTAAAGATCAGTCGAAGCCTGTCGTCTCCTTCCGCTGTGTCATCTCTCATTGACGCTCCCTCGAGCAGTGCGAGCTTCTCCCGGAACCGCGCCTGGCGCCGGAACAGGTCGACAGCCTTCCGTCTCGCGGTGGTCAGCAACCAGGCCCCGGGCTTGTCCGGAATGCCGTCCTTCGGCCAGTGCTCGACCGCCTCGAGCAGCGCCTCCTGGACGAGCTCCTCGGCGAGGTCGAAATCGCCGAGAGCCCGGACCAACGCCGCGGTCAACCGGCCGGTCTCCTCGCGGAAGATGGCCGTCAGCGCGGCGTCGGTCGCGGATTGCCTCCCGGTTATCGCTGCGGCTCGCCCCGATCGACCACCGGACGGACTTCGACGAGCCCTCCGGTCGGCCATTCTTTCGCCATCCTGATCGCCTCATCCAGGTCGGCCACATCGACCTCGGCATAGCCGCCGATCACTTCCTTGCCCTCGATGAAGGGGCCGTCCGTGACGACGGCCTTGCCATTGTTGAACTTGACGGTGGTTGCCGTCCGCTCTGGCTGAAGCTCGTGGCCGCCGGTGATCTTGCTCCCGTATTTGCCGAACCACTGGTTGATGGGGCCGTAGGCCGCCACCTTCTGGGCTTCGGGCATTGAGTCCCACTGCTTGGCCCGCTCCTTGGTGTCGCCGAACAGCAATACGTATTTCATCGTCTGCGTACCTCCTTGATGGTCCGCGGCCTCGCCGCTTTGTACAGTACGACGAACGGCCGGGCCTCGAAATCGACAGCCGGGCTTGTTACGCTGTTAGGCGTTGGCTGAGTCCGCTCGATACGGGGATCGTGTCACGATCCCCGAACCCTATTCCATCGAACACATCCCGTTTGCGGAGCGGCACGGCCATAGCCGCCAGTTGCTCTGGCTCTGGCTGGCGGCCAACCTCACGATCGCCGACTATGCGATTGGCTTCGTCCCCTTTTCCCTGGGGCTGTCGGTGGGCCCGGCGCTCCTGGCCCTTGCGCTGGGCAACATCCTGGGCGGGCTCGTCCTCGCCTGGTCCGCCGCGATGGGACCGGCCGCCGGCTACCCGCAAATGTTCATCGGCCGCCGCGCCTTCGGCCACATCGGTGGCTACATCCCCGCCGCCCTCAATTGGTTGAGCACCGCAGGCTGGTTCACCGTCAATACCATCCTCGGATCGTTCGCCATCCAGTTGGTACTGCCCGGACTCCCGTTTTGGCTGGCGGCCGCGATCCTGGTCGTGGTGCAGACCCTGCTCGTGATCTACGGCCACAACGTGATCCAGGAATTCGAGCGCTACATGGTCCTGATCCTCGGTTTGCTGTTTGCCATCGCGACCGTAATTGCCCTCACCCACGGCTCCGCGATCGGCGCCTGGCACCCGAAGCCGTTTGGCGGCACGCTGACCTCGTTCGCTATCGTGCTCGCCGTCTCCTTCTCCTACATCATGAGCTGGTCGCCCTACGCCTCCGACTATTCGCGCTACTTACCGGAGATCACCTCGCGCTCGTACATCGCGATCTACGTCTTCATCGGCGCCGTTGTCGCCTCCTTTCTCACCGAGGTTGTGGGGCTGCTCGTCGCGATTGTTGCCCCCGCGGGCGCAACACCGATTGCGGCTCTGAAGACAGTCATGGGCGGCTTCGGTGCCTTCGCGGTGGCGGCCGTCATCCTCGGCGCGACGACTGCCAATGTGCTCAACCTCTACTCGAACACGATGTCCGCCAAAGTGCTCGATATCCGGCTGCCGCGCTGGCAGCTCGCGATCGTCGGTGGCGTCCTCGGGTTCGTCCTGGCGCTGATCGGCTACCAGAATTTCACTCAGAACTACCAGAACTTCCTGATTGTCTTGGACTACTGGATCATGCCCTGGCTCGCCGTCGTGCTCCTCGACTTCTATGTCTTCCGCCACCGTGAGCCGATGGGGTTCAGCGAGGCCGTTCCGGTGAACTGGAACGGGGTGATCGCGTGGTTCATCGGCCTGGGTGTCTCGCTGCTCTTCATCTCAGAGCAGTTCCAGGTTTTCGGCCTGAAAGCCCATGGACCGTTTGCCACCTGGTTCGGCGACGCGGATTTTGGTTACTTCATCGGCTTCGTCGTCGCCGGCGTGGTATACGTTCTGCTGAATCGCGGGGCGACGCGCAGCGCCAAGCAATAACTGGAGGCAGCGGATGGCAAACAACGAGCGGTCGGTGGAGACGAAGGCGAGCCCTCAGACGGCGTGGAAGCTCTGGTCCGATACCAGCACGTGGCCCGAGTGGAATCCGGACGTGCAGTCGATCACGCTCAATGGGCTGTTTGCGGCGGGCACCACCGGGACGATGAAGACCAAACAGGGAACGCGCGCCATCCAGTTGACCGAGGTCGTACCCGGGCAGTCCTTCCGGTTGGAGACAACCGTGATTCCGCTGACCCGGTTCGCGTTTGTCTGTAAGGTTTCGCCTGGCTCCGCGGGCAAGACAACGCTCAGCCAGACTATCCAGGTTGGGGGGCCGCTCGGCGGACTGGTCGGCGGGATGATGGGCAAACAGATTGCGGATACGTTCCCGGCCCTGCTGCAGGGCCTGGCCCGCAAGGCGGAGGCGACCGAAGGCCGAGGCTAGCGATTCGCCGGCGGCCGCACCTCGGGCCGGAAGAATGTTCGCACCGACTCTGGAAACCGCTGCAAGATGTCGTCGGGGACCTCGAAGCTGATCTCGGACGCGTGCTGCGTGCCGATGAAGCGGTCGACCGCGACCTGGATCAATTTGAGAGCGGCATCGATCGGCATGTCGATTTCCGCGAACGCCGCGCTCCGCTTATGGAGGAACTGGTCGAGCTCCGCGGTCATCATGCCGGCAAGCCGCCGTAGCTCGATCGTGGCCGGGCCTGCATCGCTGCCGTCGCGTATGGCCCGCAGTTGCTGACCCTTCAGCTCCCAGAGACGAGTGGTGTATGGTGCGATCGCGGCGCCGAGCTCGCGCTGGACCGCACGAATCCGCTCGAGACGGACGACGCCAACCTGGCGCGCCCAACGGCTGCGGGCGTCGGAGTTGCCCAGTGTGCAGGCCCCGTACCACCGGTGACGCTGCGTCATCGACCGAGTCTCGAGGTGACGGCATGTCAGCACCGGTTCGAGCGGCTGATAGAGGGTGTCGAGCGGAATGAACTGGCGGGCCTGGTAGGCGGGGCAGTCATCGAAGTACTCTGAAAACGGTTTCGGATATGGACACTCGTCATCGGGACGGCGCATTGCGGGGCTAAGTCTACGGCCCGGGGTCGCATCATATAGGTGATGCTGGGCTCGCTCTACCTCGAGCATTTGTCCGATACGGATCTCGCACTCCTCGACGCGGCGGGGGACTCGCAACGTGACGTGCGGCGCGATCCCGAGCGGCTCGAGGCGCTGATCGACAATCCCGCGACCTATCGCATGCTGTTTGCGGTGCCCGGTCGAGATCCACTGCTCCGCGGCTCACCTTTCCTCCTCTTCGCCGTGCTGATCCATCGCGTCGTCCGCGACCTCGGTCAGGCGTCCTTCGTCGAGGAATGGGTTGGGCCAGGCCAGCGCGTCCCCGTGTTCGACACGGGCAGCCTCCGAGACTTTGGGGCCGATCCCTTGCGGCGCTTCTTCCTCGCCCAGCTGCTGTCCTCGTACACCAGGGTCGCGAGTGGCAGCACCCTGGTGAAAACCAGCCGCGGCTGGCGGCGGCGGCGCTTCACCGAGCTCGATCCGATCCGGCTGGTCGAGCTGGCGGAGATCGTCCCGGAGTCAGAGCGTCCCGCCGTCTATCGCCGGCTGGGCGATCTCTCGTTGTTCTTGACCGGCATCTTTCCCGATTACGCGGGCGAGAGGCTGGTCGCCGAGCGCGAGCGCCGCCAGTTGGAGCGCGCCCTGGGAACCGTCGAGAGCGAGCGGTCCAATCGCCACGACGGCATCTGGCTGCTTGAGCAGCTCGGGCGGCGTGCCTATCGGATAGCACAGCAGGGAGCGGATCACCGCGCGGCCATGGCCGGCGTCCTCGCCGAGGTTAGCCAGAATTTTGCCGCCGCTCGCCGTGTTCTGAATTTCCTGACCGACCGCTACCTCTTCCCCATGCGAAGCCAGTGGTTCGGGACCGGTTGATGGCGAGCTGGGCTGAGTTTGCCTCCGCCGAGCCGGCTCTCGCGAGCCGGGTCCAGGAACGGTTCGCGCTCCGGAAGCACAAGACGCTGGCGACGCTGCGAAAGGATGGCTCGCCCCGCATCAGCGGCATCGAGGTGGAGTTCGCAAATGGCGAGCTCTTCCTCGGGATGATGCCGGACTCGGTCAAGCTTCGCGACCTGGAGCGCGATCCGCGGATCGCGCTCCACAGTCCGACGGATGATCCGCCCGAACGCAACCCACAGGGGTGGCCCGGCGAGGCGAAGCTCGCCGGACAAGCGCTCGAGGTCGAATTCCAGAACTCTTCCGTCGTGGGCGGCCGTCGATTCAGGATTGACATCACCGAGGCCGTTCTCACCCACCTGAACGAGGCGGGCGACCGGTTGGTGGTCGAATCCTGGCGACCGGGAAAGGGATCTAAGCGACTCGAGCGGCTTTAGCTCAGGAGCGCGCCTGCGCGCCGACCGGCACGGGAAGGCTGATGACGATCAGGTTGCCTTCCGAGTCCTTGAACCACGCGACCTTCGACCCACCAAGGGTGGCGACGCCATTGACGGTCTTGAGCCCGGGCATGTCGTACTCTTCGAATTTGACGCCCTTGGCCTGGAGGTCCTTGACGGCCCCCTCGACATCCTCGACCTCGATCCCCATTTGGGTATGCGTCCCGGACGGCTTGCCACTGCTGGGGAATACCCCAAAACCGGTGCCCGCCGCTAACGCAAACATCATCCCGCCCGGATCATCCTGGGTCGGCGTCAACCCAAGTTTGTCGCGATAGAAAGCCTTCGCCCGTGCCATATCCTGCGCCGGAAGCGCCGCCGCCGCACGTAGTGGTTTGAACATTGCCCACCTCCTCTTGTCGCGAGCATAGCACCGACGGTGCACCGCTGCCGTGGCACAGCGCACCGATAACCGTCGAACTTCAATCAAGTGTTTAATTGATACCGAATGAGCCCGGTCGCTACGACGCATCCCGTCCGCTCACACAAGGAGGACCGCCAGCAGGCGCTCGTCCTGGCGGCCTTCAACCAGATCGCCGAACGCGGTTTCGAAGGACTGCGAACGCGCGAGGTCGCGGCGGGTGTCGGCCTGAACATCGCAACGCTGCACTATTACTTCCCCACCAAGGAAGCGCTGATCCGGGGCGTGGTGGCGCACTCCATGGATCGCTTTCGCTCGACGCTGGCTCCACATGGCTCTCCGGGAGATCAGCTTCGCAACCACCTGCGGGCGGTGCGCAAGCTGCTGCGTGATGAACCCGAGGTGGGCGCGGTTATGGGTGAGCTGGCGCTGCGGTCGGCACGGGACCCATCATTGGCGCGGATCATGGGCGAGGCATTCCAGGCCTGGCATCGGACGTTGAGGGGCCTGCTGCAGCGGGCGGCCCGGGACGGGCACCTGGCGCGCGAGCTCGACACCGACGACGTGGCGGCCCTGATCATGGCGACCCTGACGAGCATGACCCTTCCGAGCACTGCCGACCGCACCGATCGGGCCTTCCGCCAGCTGGAACGGTGGCTGGGACTCGTGCCACAGAAGGCGCGGCGGAATAAATCAAGCAACTGATTGATTGAAATGATAGACTAACGTCAATCACCTGCTTGGATACTTGGAGGCGCCACTATGATGCCAGCCCAGCACATGGATCAACCGCAACGTAAAACCCGCGTACCCTTCTTCGTTCCCATCTTCAATCCCATCGCTCGCCGAATGCTCCGCGGGGGCGTTCCACTCGGTCCAAATGCCCTCCTCACCGTTCGCGGCCGCAGCAGCGGCCTGGATCGAACCACCCCGGTGGCCGTCGTCGCGATTGGTGGCCGCCGCTGGCTGATCGCAACCTTCGGGGACGTGAATTGGGCTCGGAACCTGCGCGCCGCCGGCGTCGCCACGCTAACCGTCAACCGCCGGCCGGAGCCGATCGCGGCCAGGGAACTGCCGAAGGCCGAGGCGGGCGCCTTTTTCCGCGACATCCTTACGCCATATGTGAGTGGCATGCCCCTGGGCCGCTGGATGCTCGGCACGATGCTCGGAGCACGTGAGATTTTCACGGATCCGGAGGGTGCGGCGCAAGGCCATCCGGTCTTCGAGGTACAGCCCCGCGCTAGCGGTGATTCAGAGGGGGAGACGGGGCGACCGGCGTAACGGCGGCGGGGGCCACGAACGCGGGGCGGCTGAACTCCTATTGCCAGACGCGTGCCGAGATGCGGGCGATCACTGACCACCCCGCAGCCTCGTCGAGGCCGTCGATCGACACCGACAGCACGTACGAAGTCGGCCAACCCAACGATGATGTAGGCGGAGTCGTTCTCCGTCCCCTACATCGTCCCCACCTTGTGCACCACCCGTCGCGGAGGCTTGTAGACCGGCGGGGATCGCCGCATCGTTAGGCGGATGAGAAGTGCCTAAGGCGCGAAGACAGAGACCAGCACCCCCAGAAACGGAACGACGCCGAACCAATCGGGCGTCGTGAGGCCGCCGGCAACCAGGCCCAGGATCGTGGGGAAACCTTCCGGCTGGGGAGGGCCTCCGCCACCGTTCGGTACTCCCACAACGGCTGGCGTGAATGTGGTCCCAGGGGACGGCGCCGGCGCGATCGCGGGTGCAATAGATGGCGTCGGCGTCGGAGCGAGTGTCGGTGTCGGCGTTGGCGTCGGTGTCGGCATTGGCGTTGGTGTCGGCGTTGGCGCTGGCGTTGGTGTCGGTGTCGGTGTCGGTGTCGGCGTGGGTGTCGGTGTCGGCGTGGGTGTCGGCGTCGGCGTTGGCGTTG
>DASZZN010000048.1 GCA_035544955.1 Candidatus Dormiibacterota bacterium | reverse complement strand
CCCGTTTCGCCCCCAAGTAAGCACGAGCTCAAGGATTTGCAGCGTGCTTGTTAACGGATAAAAAGACTTCGTCCAAGCGTCTCGATCATCACACCTCATCGAGATGATCGCGTGACTGGACGAAACCTTCATCGGTTCTTAACGTCGCGAAAGCCCCGGGGGCTCGACTAGCTCCCGGCCGACAGTTACTAAACTTAGACTCCCCAACGAGCCGTCCGGGATGAAGTGTGCCCGGCCGCCCTCTGCGCCTCACGGTACGGAACCGTGAGGCCTCGGGTTCAAATCCCGGGCCCCCGACCAGATTCTTGAACTCAGAATACGGTGCTGACGATGTCCGCGGCGTCAATTTCGGCCCTGGAGGACACAGAGCCGCGGAAAGATTGATAAGAGCGGCAATCGTGACAAGGCACAGCTGGCCCGGCTGAGATCAACCGATGGGACGGATGCCGAAACGCGATCGGAGCCAATTGACCAGCGTTCGCCTGCGAATTAGATTTAGAAGGCAATGGGAGACTTGATCTTGGGCGTTTGGATGTTTACGCTCTTGTCCGGTGGGTCGTCATGCTCGGACTTATCGCGCTGGTGACCGGTCGGGCGCTATCCAACATGTGGGGCATCGCCTGGACACGGGGCGAAGCTCGACGGCTAGGTCGAGCGATCGAATGAATCGTTCGTTAGAACCGTCCGGGATGCCCGAGGCGCTCGAGCAGCGGGAGAAGATTCTCCTCAACCTCGGCGCGAGCGTGGAACGGTCATGAAGTCGTCGAGGACGTCTGCCAAGACTGCCAACGCCAAGACCGCCAAGCTGCTGGTCGCCATGACGGGCAAGGCAAGCCCCGCGAAGGCCGCGGAAGGCGACGGGCCCGTGTTCGCCTACATCGCCAGCTTGCCGCAGCCGCAGCGCGGCATCGCCGAGCGCATCGATGCCCTGGCGGCCGAGCAGCTATCGGACCTCCGGCGTGCGGTGAAGTGGGGTATGGCGTACTACGGTGTGGGCGGGGGCTGGTGCTTCTCGTCCGGCGCCTTCGTCGGCCATGTGAAATTGATGTTCATACGCGGCACCGAGCTCGACCCGGAACCGCCGGTGACTCCCGTCGGGATGGGCAAGTCCACGCGGGGCGTCGAGCTGGCATCCGTGGACGATCTCGACGAGCGCCTGGCGGCCTCGTGGATGAGGCAGGCCGCCGCCATGCCCTTCTTCGGGGGGAAGAAGCGATGACGAAGAAAGCAGCAGCGCTGCTGGATCTCGTGAATGGCCGCCCGCCTTCTTCGTGCAGTGACGTCGGCCATCACCGCGTCGTACGCGTCAGCCAGATCAGATGCAGTCATGTGAGCGGTTCGAAGTCGAGTATCCCGACAGTGAGACTCTCGCCGTGAAGAGGGCGTGCGACCACGCCGCCCTAAATCTGATGTGGCTGGAGTCCGGCGACCGAGACATAGGTACTCATTCACCGCTCCCGTTTTGGCCATTCGCATAGGGCCGTTGTGTCATACATCGGACCGTAGTAGTTCTCGCTATCGACTGTCTTGAACGATCATGCGACCGGAATCGACTTGATTGGGGCCTCGCTCATCGAGTCTCCTCGACGACGGCCCAGGCCTCAATCTCGACCCGGGCACCGAGCGGGAGCGCGGACGTCGCGAAGGCGGTCCGTGCTGGGAGCAAAGAGCCAAAGAACTCAGCGTAGGGACCATTGAGGGCCGACCAGTCCGCGAGGTCAGCCAGGTACACATTGACTTTGATGACCTGCTGTCTTGTAACACCGGCGTCGGCGAGGACATTGCTGAGGTTGCGGAGCGTCTGCTCGAGCTCGGGCCCGAAGCCGCCCTCGACCACCTTCCCGTCGTCGCCCAGGCCGATCTGACCGGACGTGGCGATCGTGTCTCCAATCCGACGCCATGGGCTGAAAGGTCCGACCGTCTTTGCCATGAATCGCTCCTCCTCTATTTCGTTTCGGGCTGCCGTACGAACTGCGCGACTCCTCGTCCCAAGGACCAGTTCTCCCTTTGAACTACCAGCGTGGACGCTGCCGTGGTCTCTGATAACGAGCACGACATCCGACTCCGGAATCATCCGAGCGCCGTCCGACGGCAGGCCATGCAGACCGTGAAACACATCCAGGACCGTCGCGCCGTCCGGCCCTGCTTCCCCAGAGTCAGGAACCCCACCTCCGATCGAGTACATGCCGCCGACCTGCAGATCTCGACGTTCGCCGTCGATGACCATTGTGATCGACCCCTTGAGGTCGAGTCCCAATTGCTCGTTGTCGTGACTCGGCCACTTGCGTCATTGGTTCGAACCCGAGGATCCCGACGCTGATCCCCGCGCCGTGCAAAGGGCGGGCGACTACGCCGTCCCAAATCTGACGTGGCTGAAGCCCGACCACGGAAGCATAGGGGCTCATCGCTTGGATGCTAGGGGGTGTAGAGGACCGTCGTCTTGAACGATCCTGCAGCCCGACAGCAGCTACCTTTCGAGAACAAGTTTCGGGCGCTAACCGCCTACACCGAGAACCGGGGTGTGTGGGGACGGATGAGATCAGGCAGTCGCGCTCCCAGCGGGCCGAAGTCGTGGACCCAGCGCCGAGCCAGCAGGTATGGAAGCACCTCCGAGCGGGCGAACCCGCCATGGATCATGAGTGCGAAGCCGAAGACGCGCCGGCAGCCGTGGAAGGCCGTCCCGCGTTGCCGCCCACATGGTCGGAGTGCCAATGCGTGTTGAAGCCGGTGCGGGCTCGTCCGGCACCAGGCCGAGGGTCGCGTCCAGGTCGCTGCCAAACCCGCTGTCGACCAGGACTGGCCGGGGACCGGCCAACCAGGCGAAGTTGGAGCTGGGGAAGAGGCGGGGCCGGAACACCAGCCAGTCGGGCAGGACCAGGTCAGCCATGGCTGCTCGTTCAGCCGGCCCATAAGGCCGCGCAACGCGCCCTTTGGGGATTCGGGCGGAAAGGCTCACAGAGCTTCCCGCGAAGCAGATCGTGCACTGGTGGCCTCAGTGAAACACTGCGAGCGCGGTCGCGGCGACGAGCCCCACAGCGAGCGCGGCGTTGACGACGCGGGCTCGCCGTGGATCGCGAAGAACCGGCGCGATTGATGTGCCTGCGAACAGCCACGTCGTGCAGATCACGATGATCATCACAGTCAGCACCGCGATCTTGGCGGCGGCGTCCGTTGTCGGGGAATCGGCGAGGTGGGCGCTGGCGAAGACCGCGGCGATCGCGACCCAGGCCTTCGGGTTGGCAATGCCGAGGAGTGCTCCGCCCATGAGCGAGAAGGCATTCGGGGCTCCGGTCGGCTTCGAGAGCGGAGGCGCGGTCGCGATGTGATACGCGAGCCAAAGGATGTACGCCGCTGATATCCCGATCAGGATGGAGCCGATCGCGGGGACCGCCAGGAGCGCGGCCGTGATCCCTGTCGCGACCGCGACGAGGACGATCGTCGTGCCGACGATGATCCCGGCCAGATACGGGAGAGAACGACGCACACCGTTGACCGAGCCCGCGGCGATGAGGCTGATCGTCGCCGGGCCCGGGCTGCCCATGATCGCCAGCGAGATGAGCAGGAGCGGTCCGACCGATCCCCAGCGAATCGCCGGGAACAGAAGCGCCTCAGGCACCGCCGCAACTATCCTTTGACTCATGTCCCAGATGGTAGGAGACGTCGACGCCGACAGTCTTGAACGATCCTCGAGCCGACGGGCGGACTCGATCAGGTTCGGACCGAAGGCGTATGGCGTCGAGCGCGCCGAGGTCTACCTCTCCACATGCGCGTTCTCGCCGCACCGGCACGACACCTATGCGATCGGCGTCACCACCGCCGGCGTGCAGACCTTTGGCTACCGCGGCTCGCGCTGTGTCTGCCTACCCGGTCAGCTGCACGTCCTGCATCCCGACGAGGCGCACGATGGTGCCGCGGGAACCGAAGACGGCTTCAGCTACCGGATCCTCTACATCGCGCCCGAGCTCATCCGGGGCGCCCTCGCTGGTCGGGCGCTACCATTTGTCGCCGATCCCGTCCAGGAGCCGACTTCGGCAGTTAGGCCGATCGCTTCCCTACTTGCCGACATCGATGACCCAATCAGCGAGCTCAGCTGCGCCGAGATCGCCGTCGCGGTCGCCGACTGCCTGCTGTCGCTCAGCGGCCGCCCCGACCGCCGCCGAGCCACGATCGACCTCAGGGCAGTTGAGCTCGTGCGCGACTATCTCACCGGTCACGCGCGCGAGCAGACGCCGGCCTCGATCCTCGAAGAGATCGCGGGCACCGACCGCTTCACCATCGCTCGCCACTTCCGCTGGGCGTTCGGGACGAGCCCCGACCGGTACCGGACGCTGCGCCGCCTGGCGCTGGCGCAGGCCGCGATCGCAAGCGGGCAGTCACTCGCGCAAGTCGCTGCCGAGGTCGGCTTCGCTGACCAGAGCCACATGACACGCCAGTTCAAGCGGACATACGGCCTGACACCGGCCCGTTGGATGACCCTCACAGCCGCGTCATCGCCAGAGCGTCCCGCGACCAGAGGCTAACGCCAACATCTTCACACGCTATGTCCGGGCACAAAAGAAGGTTGAGGAATGTTGAGGGCGCGGCGAATCAGTCCCGGGACTCGAGACGATCGGGGATGCCGCTCAATGTGGACGGGCGGTGACCGAGGTCGTGTTGTAGCTCACCGACGGTGTGCGCGGCGCCATCGGCGAGGAGCGCGAGCACATGCGCCTCGCCCTGAGAACGACCCACGTCGGTCAGAAGTTCCTCGAGTCGCGCTCCCGCCTCGGGAGTCCGCTATATATGGCCCCGCAGATTCTGTTGCGCGGGCCCACCCGGCCCGTTCGCTGAAGTTGTCCGATTCGATTGTTCGAGAGGCTCTGTTAAGCGACGGTCAAGAATTCGTCCAGGTGTCTCGATCATCTGCCCTCATCCAGATGATCGCGCGACTGGACGAAGTCTTGACCAGTTCTTAACGCGACTAAGAGGACCCGGACGGCACCCGACCCAGGACCCGCTGTTTACAAATCAGACGGCAATCGAATTCAGCTCGAGATTCTCGCTTTCCATGTATTCGTAGCGCGTCCATTTGGCCTCAAGTATTCCCTCGGGTTGGCCACGGAATTGGCCACAAAAAACGTAGTGTTCGTCGCGCTTTCGCCCGTGCTGTTTCTTCATCACTAGGTCAGCTGAAGGTCACTCTCCCCGCGATATAGGGGTTTCCCCGATTCGGGAAACCGACCGTTAGCGATACCCTCGACGGCGAGTGAGCATGATGCCAGACCAGAAACGGTTTGAGGTCGTCGTGATCGGGGCAGGACAGGGCGGGCTCGCGACCAGCTATCACCTCACGCAGCAGGGCGTCGAGCACGTGGTCCTCGAACAGAATCGTGTGGGCGAGTCCTGGCGGAGCCAGCGGTGGGATTCCTTCTGCCTGGTCACGCCGAACTGGACGCTCCAGCTTCCCGGGTTTTCCTACCAGGGCGCTGATCCGGATGGCTTTATGGGGCGCGATGAGCTCGTCGCCTATTTCGACGGCTACGTGCAGTCGTTCGAGCCGCCCATCCGGACCGACGTGAGGGTGACCTCGGTGGAGCAGACAGCCGGCCGCTTTCGGGTAATGGCGGGCGAATCGGCGATCGAGGCCGGTGCGGTGGTGGTGGCAACCGGATCGTACCGGCGACCGAAACGGCCAGCCCTTTCGAGCCGCATCCCCGCCGACCTCTTCCAGATTCACTCCAGTCAGTACAAGAACCCCGCACAGCTACCGGATGGGGCGGCGCTCGTGGTCGGCACCGGACAGTCCGGTGCCCAGATCGCGGAAGAGCTGCATGAATCAGGCCGGACGCTGTTCGTTTCGGTGAGCAGCTGTCCACGAGTCCCGCGGCGCTATCGCGGAAAGGATGCCGTGTGGTGGGGCAAGATGGGCGGCCTTTACGAGCGGACGGTCGACAGCCTGAAGTCGCCGGCGGAAAAGTCGGCCTGTCATCCGCAGGCCTCTGGGCGCCGGGGCGGCCATGACATCTACCTTCGCCAGCTGGCGCTAGAGGGCGTCACGCTGCTGGGTCGTGTCCAGGCCGCCGATCATGGACGCCTCACGCTCGCTCCCGACCTGAGGGAAAACCTTCGTAAGGCGGACGAGTTCGCCGAGAACATTCTCAAGCAACTGGATGAGGCGGTGGCGAAGATGGGAATGCCGCTGCCCGAGGATCAGAACCCGCGCGGGATCGGAGCGAGCGTGCCGCACGAAGACGATCCGATCCGCCAGCTGGACCTGAAGGCCGCCGGCATCACGAGCATCATCTGGGCGACCGGCTACCAGACCGATTTCTCGTTCGTCCAGGCGCCAGTCTTCGACGACGCCGGTCAACCGCGTCAGCGCCAGGGCGTTACCGCGGTCCCAGGCCTCTTTTTCGTCGGACTGGAGTGGCTGCACAAGCCGAAGTCGGGACTCCTGCTCGGCGTCGGGGAGGATGCCGAGCACATCACCTCAGTGATCGTTGGCGAGACTCGGTCGGAATCAAAAAAAGCGGAGGCATCGATATGAAAGACAAACCCGTCGTCGGTGAGCATCGACAGGAAAAGGCCTGCGTCTGCCGGGTCTTTCCGAAATCGAAGGTATTCTTGAGGCCGACGCATCAGCACGACGCGCAGGGTCAGTCGGAGTACAAGTGCTGGCTCTGCGGCCGGCTCGCCTACCAGACCGCCTGACCGAATCGCCTATCTCTCGACGGCAGCGAGCTCTGGGCTGCCTGTGGTGGCAAACCGATGTGCAAGCTCGGTCCTCGACCGGAGGCCGAGCTTGCTGTAGATCCGGCTCAGGTGCGCCTCGACGGTCTTCGGGCTGATGAACAGGGTTGCGGCGGCCTCGCGGTTTGTTGCACCCTCGGCAACCTTCAGGGCAACCTGCAGTTCCTGCAGCGTCAGGTCGTCCGTGGCAGCCCGTTGGCGGCGCACCGTCTCGCCGCTGGCCCGTAATTCATTTCGCGCTCGTTCGGCCCAGGGATCGGCACCGGTATTCTCGAACGCTTCCAGCGCGCTATGAAGATGAGTCCGGGCCTCGCTCCGTTGCTTGGCGCGTCGTAGCCGCTCCCCGTAGCAGAGCTCCGTGCGGGCGCGCTCGAACGGCATGGTCGTCCGATCGTGGATCTCGAGCGCTCGGATGAAGGCCGGTTCGAAGTCTTCCGCCAGCAGCCCGCGACAGCGCTCGGTGGCAGCAAGGACCCACGTCCCCGGGGAACCTCTCACCTGGTCCTGGAAGTCGGCGAGCGCGGTCTCGGCCTGGGCGCGACGGCCGGTGTGGACGTACGCCTCGATCAGGTCCGGCATCTCCTGGAAGAGGAAGGGCGCCGCGAGCTTCTTGCTGCGGAGCACATGGGCAAGCGGCTCCAGGTACTTGATCGCTTCCTCGTTGCGGCCGTACCCGAGGTGCAGCAGCCCGGCGATGCGCGCACTGTACCCACCGACGATCGTCTTCGCGTGTGGCGAGACGCTCATCATTCTTGTGACGTGCGCGCGGCAGTCCGCCTCGAGGCCACGCCCCGCCTCGATCCAGGAGAGGCAGGCGAGCGCATAGATGAGAGAGAAGCGATGGTCCAGCTCGCTCGCCAGGGCGACCGCCTCCGAGGCATCGGCATAAGCCTGGGGCCACCGTCCGGTGCGGAAGTCGAGCTCGGAGAGGTGACCGAGCGCGTAGGGTAGGGCACCCGGTGCGCTCGCCGCTCGCGCGGCCGCGATCAGGCGCTCGAGCGGAGCCCGCATTCGGTCGAACTCCTCGAAGTACATGAACATGGCGGCGGAGTTGATCAGCTGGACAGCCAGCTGGAGTGACTCGCGCTCGTCGATCGCGTCGAGCGACTGGACGATGAGCCGGTGGGCGTCCTCCGGGCGCCGGAAGGCGAACAGGGCTTTGCCGTAGGCGCCCGCCGCCGCCGCCGCGGGCTGGCCGCCGGCTCGCAGGCCGACGCGGTAGGCCCGCTCCGCCACGTGCAGGGCACCCGTCGCGCTGGCCTCGAAGTCTCCCTCCACGTCCCCTTCCTGGATGGCCGTCGTCGCAGCGTCAACCAGCATGAGCGTCGCACTCGCTGGATCGGTCGACTCGATCAGGTCGGCCGCGTGCAGCAAAATCCTGCGGGCTTTCGCCGGAGAGCCTGTCCACATCTCCGCGCGGGCGCGGCTATGCGCAACCGCGGCCCGTAGCGAGATGCCGCCGGCGAGCTCGAGGGCTTCGTCCAGCAGCGCGATGCCGCGCTGCGATTCGCCGCCGACGTAGGCGTCGGACCCGGCCTCGTGCAGGCGGGCGGCGCGCCGTTCAGGATCTGGCGTCAGGCGCGCTGCGCGCTCGAACGCCCTGGAGGCGGCCGCCAGACCGCTTCGCCCGCGGGCTTCAACGGCCGCGCGCTCGAGGGTGGCCGCAATTTCTTCATCTTCTCCCTGCGCCGCCGCCGCAAGGTGCCACGCGCGCGGCACAAGGGACTTCGGATCGGTCAACACCGAGGCGAGCGCCGCATGGACCGATCGGCGGTCGGGTGCCGTGGCGCCGTGGTAGACGGCGGCCCGCATCAGAGGATGCCGAAACTGAATCCGAAGCCCGTCGTTGCGCGTCAGTCCGGCGACCTCGGCGGGATCGAGGGCTTCGAGCTTCGTCCCATAGCCCTCGCAGGCGCGGCGGATCTCGTCGACCGATCCGGACTGCGAGGCCGCCGCTACAAGCAGCGCCTTGCGGGTGTCCCCCGGAAGTCGCGCGATGCGACGCTCGAATGATCGCTGGACGCCAGGCCCGGTTGGCAGGGGTTCTTCGAGCGGCTCAGTCCCCGCGAGTTGGCCCGGTGACAGGACCTCGAGGCTCTCCAGGATGGCGAGCGGGTTGCCACGGGTGGAGCGATGGACGCGATCGGCGACCGGATCCGGCACCACCTTGCCGGCTGACCGGGCGATCAACTCGCGAGATGCTTCCGCACTGATGCCCTCGACGGCCAAATCAGGTATCCCTGGCGGCCGGAACTCGACGGGCTCACCCTCCCGGACAGCAAACAGCACGGCCACTCGGTCGGCATGCAGCCGGCGGACGGCGAAGAGCACGGCGTCGCGCGACGCGGCGTCCAGCCAGTGGGCGTCGTCGACGATCGCGAGCACCGGATGGCGCTCCGCCGCGACCGCCAGCATGCTCAGGGTCGCGGCCGAGACCGCGAACGGGTCGGGGGCGACGGGCGGCCCGAGCGCCAGCGCCGCCGCCAGGGCGTCAGCCTGAGGGCCGGGTATCTCGGGTAAGAGCTCGAGCAGAGGAAAGAGGAGTTCCGACAGCCCCGAGAAGGGAAGCTCCGACTCCGCCTCGATGCCAGTCGCCGAGAGGATGGTCATGCCCTTCGCCGGGGTCAACGCTTCGCGAAGCAGGGCACTCTTGCCGATGCCGGGCTCACCTCGGAGGATCAGCGCGCCGCTCACGCCCGACCGGGCGTGCTCGAGGAGAGCCGCGATACGGGCCAGTTCCTCGCCCCTGCCGACGAGCATGGCCCCATGGTACTGGCGCCTTCCCCCGAGGTCTAGGGGTTTCCCCGATTCGGCGGCGGCCGGGCGGCGGGAGACTGGTCGCATCACATCAAGGAGGTCGTCTCAAATGACCACGAGCCTCAAGGATCGCGTATATCGGCTGAATGAAGCGGTCAACGCTCACGACTTGAACCCGATTGGCGACATGTACGCTCAGGATGCGGAGCTCGTCTGGCCCGGGCTCGGACCGACGAAAGGACGGAACGCCATCGTGGCTTTCTACGCCACGCTGTTGGGTGCTTTTCCGGACGTGCACGTGACCATTAAGCGGATCATCGAACAGGGAGATGCGGTCGCCATCGAGTATGTGTCGGAGGGGACGCACGGCGGTCCGCTTCCGATGCCCGCCGGCGAGCTGCCCCCGACCAACCGGAGGATGAGGACCGCCGCCGTCAGTGTCGGCACCGTCGGTGACGACGGCCTCATCAAGACGCAGCGCGAGTATTTCGACCAGGTGGAGATCCTGGTCCAGCTGGGAGTGATGCCCGCGTCCGAGCCGGCTGTGGCCTGAGCGATGGGATTAGGTGACACAGGAGGAGACTTCATTGGAAAACCCGAGATCGAGCGTCAAGTCGCTATTGAAAAGAGCGGGGATTGACCGCACTATCTAGTTCGGACCGTGGGCAGCCCTACCCTGCCTGCGCAAACAAACAATCGCAACTTATTGGTCAGCTTGACGCTGATCAGGGAGGTAACCCGGTGAGGAAGCTACTTGCTGCTGCTTTCGCGATCAGAGCGACTGCAGTTGTCCCTAAGTTGCCGACACGTGGTGCGCCCTTGGTGGTCCGGGAGAGGACCTGGAAGCATGGCAACTGGATGCGCTCGAGGCGTCTTATTGTTTGTGCTGCCGTGGCCCTTGTCGGATTGGCCACCAGCGCTGCACCGGCGCTCGCAGGCGATCCGGGTGTCAATGGACGGATCTCTTTCTCCAGCGATCAGACCGGCTCGAGGCAGATCTACACGATGAACCCTGACGGAAGCGGCGTGAGGCAGTTAACCGCCGTCGCGGGTGCGAACAGCGTAATTTCCGACTGGTCGCCCGACGGCAGCCTGATTGCCTTCGACTCCGACCGGACGCGCGCTGTCGAGATCTTCACAATGACGCCCGACGGGAGCGATGTCCGACAGATCACCGACTTGCGCGGGTTTAGCGGCGACCCGTCGTGGTCCCCCAATGGGAGGCATCTCGTGTTCGAGCACGCGTCGTTCGGGCAGTGCTGCACGAACATCTGGAGGATCAACCCCGATGGCTCCGGGCTGCGCGAGCTCACCGCGTTCTCCGTGGAGACGTTTGCCGCCGAGCCAGAGTACTCACCAAACGGCCGATGGATCGCGTTCCAGCAGTTCCCGAACGGGCCGGGGCTCTCCGCAATCTTTGTCATGAGAGCCGACGGGACCGATATGCGGCAGGTGACCCCGATTTCAATGGACGCCGGTCACCCAGAGTGGTCACCGGACGGGTCGCGCATCATCTTCAACAACGACTTCACCCAAAACGTCGGAGATATCTTCACGATCCGCCCCGACGGCACCGGAGTGAAGCAGCTCACGCATGTGACTCCGCTTGGAAAGGCCGACTTTCGCCCTGTCTACTCTCCAGATGGAAAGAAGATCGTATTCGACCAATTCATCCCCGGCCAGCCCCTACAAGTGCTGGTCATGAATGCGAACGGGGCCCGGGCCCACGTCATCAACAACTCCAACGCACTCGCACCAGATTGGGGGCGACAGCCACAGGATGAAGGGAACGCTACCGGTTAACTGCAGCCCCTTCTGAACTCCGCCAACGGAAGGGACCGGCCGTCGCCGGTCCCTTTGTCACGGGTGATACACAAGCGACCCGAATTCTTCGGGCCCTCCATCTAAGGCGATGGCCGGGCGGAATCTCGATTCGTCTGCCTTCATCCAGATGAAGGCTGAGACGAAGGACGGTCAATCGAATCCCGCCGCGACCGAACGACCGTTTGCGCCATTTTGGCAGGGGAGAAGCCTACGCAGCCAGTGTGACGCTGGTATGAAGTAACCCGCGGACCCTGATGGGGGAGGAGGGTCCGCGGGTCGGAGTTGGTCTACGAGCGATCGCTATCGCCGGCTACGCACCGGACTTCTCGATCTTGGCGCCCGTTGGTGAGAGGACATCCCATCCCGCGCCGAACGCCGTGCTGCCCTCACCGTTCGTGTCGCCGGCCTTGGTGTCGCTGACGAAGTAGTAAAGCGGGTGGCCGCTATACGTGACCTGCGCGGTGCCGTCGCTCCGCGTGGTCGTGCCCAGCAGCGACGCCGACGCACCGCTTGCCGCCTTTGGCGCACCGGCGGTCGTCAGCGGCGGCCAGGCCTGCGCGCACGCGCCCGAGCAGGTCGACTGCGTACTGGTGTCGGCCTCGAAGAGATAGAGCGTTTTTCCGTTCGCGCCGACCAGGATCTGGCCGAGGTTACTGCTAGCGACCGAAATGCTCGCCGGCGCGGGCTGTGAGCTCGGAGCGGCGCCACCGCCGTAACCGGCAGCCGCGCCGCCGCAGGCCGCGAGGGCGAAAGGCAACATCAGGGTCAAGAGCACTCGTTTCATTCGATCGACCTCCTAATTTCTGTGTCGCTTACGGGCGGAGACCCGGCGTGGCAACAAACCACTTTCCGCCGAAGCCAAATACGCCCTGCCCGTTGGTCTGGTCGGGCCCGCGATCGCCGGCAAACGTGTACAGGGGCCAGTGGTTGTAGGTGACCTGCTCGCTGCTCGCTCGCGCGACGACCCCAAGCTGACCTGGTAGCGCCGCGCCAGCCGTCGGGGCCATGCTGGTTGCGAACAGGGGTGGCCAGGCGTTCGTGCACTGCCCCGTGCAGACGATCCTGCCACCGCGCTCGGGCACGAAGTAATAAAGGGTTCGACCCTGCGCGTTCACCAGGATCGCGCCGAGGCCCATGTGGCTGGCCAAAAAGACGCTGGGCGCGACGCGCGGAGGCGCAGTCGCCGGCGCTGGAGTCGGAGTTGGGATCGGGGTTGGCGTCGGTTCCGGCGTGGGGGTGGCGCTCGGAGTCGCCGACACCGTCGCGGTGGGGCTGGCCGACGGGGCGGAGCTGGCCGCACTTGGGGTTCCGCACGCGGCAAGTAATACGGGTGCGATGAGGGCGAGTAATGCTTTTCTGGTCATTTGCTGATTACCTCGATCTCGAGAAGGGGCGGAAGGGGGCGGGGGACGTGCCCCCCTCCGCGGGGTGAAAAACCGTCGCGGCGTGTTGCATGATCACTGGAATCTTGCTCGCGAGCGAGATATTCCAAACCACACAGATCTATACTTGGCCCGGTTACGTAAGTGGAACGTGATTGGATCGACCAGGTCGTGGAGCGGTGGTCAGAGCTGCAGCCCGGGCTGCCGGTCGACGCGTACCACGTCACTGGCCGGATCTCCCGAATCGCGGCACGGATCGCTCAGCGTGAGGACGAGGTCTTCGGGCGATACGGGCTGACCCGCGGCGATGTCGGTGTGCTCAGCGCTCTCCGCACGTCGCCACCTCCGCACACGCTGTCACCCACCCAGCTGTTTCGTGGATTGATGATGTCCTCGGCCGGCATGACCAAGCGGCTCGATCGCCTGGAGCAACAAGGCCTGGTCAAGCGCAACCCGGATAAAGACGATCGCCGAGGCGTCACGATTCACCTGACGGAGCGTGGCCGCCGGCTACTGGCGCGGGCCGTCGCCGAAAACACAAAGAGCGAAGCGACGCTCCTTGCCGGCCTCAGCGGGAAGGAACGGCGGGTGCTGGCCGACTTGCTCCGAGCGGTGCTGAGCAAAGCAGAACCGGCAGCCGGCGGCTAGACAGGACACCAGGAACCAGCACCCGGCCCCGAAGGCTGGTGCTGACCGCGCGTGCTGGCTGGCGCGGCCTGTTTGACAAATCGGCCCATCCGTCGTATAAGGCTTGACAGCGGCAGGTGTCGACGGGGGGAAAGGGAGCACGGATTTGGGTCCGGTTACATTCGGCATTTCCCCGGAATGTCTGTGCCACGATGTCCGGGATAACGTCAGGCGAGTTCGGGACCTCGAGCAGGCCGGGTTCGACTACATCTGGGAGGGGGACCACACCCTCCCCTGGCAGCACTCCTCGGGGCATAGCGCGGGGATCTTCACGACGTTGGCGGCGTTCTTAGCGAACACCGAGCGCGCGACGGTCGGCGGCATGGTGATCCCGGCGCTCGGGATCCGCCACCACCCGATTGATGTCGCGATCGAAGTCGCAACGCAGGCGCTGCTTTACCCGGGGCGGGTGGCGCTCTGCGTCGGGACCGGAGAGGCGATGAACGAGAAGACCACCACCGGAGTCTGGCCAGCACTCCGCGAGCGCATCGAGCGGACCGTGGAGGGGATCGAGCTCATCAAGAAGGCCTGGAGCTCCCAGGACTACTTCGAGCACAAGGGCAAACACTACAAGAGCTTCTTCTACCTCTACACCAAGCCGGTTGAACCGATCCCGCTGCTCTGCGCCTCGCAGGGGCCGATCATGGCGCGCAACGCCGGACGCTACACCGAAGGCTACGTCGCCGTCGGCGTGCCACCGTCGCATCACCGCGACGTGTTGATCCCCGCCTTCGAAGCGGGTGCTCGCGAGGCGGGCAAGGATCCGAACACCATGATGAAATGCGCCTGGGTCTCGAGCTCCTACCATCCCAGCGCGGCAAAGGCGCTCGAGGGCGCGCGTGTTTACGGCGGGTTGCTGATCCCGGAGGCCTACAGCTATATCCAGGATCCGCGGGTGATCGAGCAACGGGCGCTCCTGGTCAAGGACGAGGCGCTGCAGCAGGCGTTTTGCGTCGCGTCCAGCGGGGAGCAGATCATCGAACGCTTCGAAGCCTTCATCGAAGCCGGCTGCAACCACATCCTCTGGGCGGACATGAGTCCCGACCCCAGCCTGGTCGCCAAAGTTTGCGCCGATGAAGTCCTGCCTCATCTGAAGAAGCGCTACGGCGGCAAAGTCCCCCAACCGGCATGAAACCGACGGGGAGCGACCGACGGGCGGTCCCGGCCGGGACGTGGGTTGAGCTCGAACGCGTGATCCTGAAGCCCGGCGAGCGCGCACCGGGGATCCCGGCCGACACCGCGTCCGTGCCGTTCTCCGCTCGAGTGCGCGGGTTCCTGGTGGCGGCGGCGCACATGGGGGCGACCACGGAGGTGCGCACGCAGGCGGAACGGGTGGTTACCGGAAGGCTTCGGGCCGTCCTGCCACGCAACCCGGCCGACTTCGGCGACCCGTCGCCTGAACTCCTCCAGGTGGGCAAAGCGATGAAGCGACGCCTCATGGAGCCGGAGCGGTCCTGATGTCGGTCGAGAGTCGAGGCTATGCGCAGGTCATGGCGCGTCGGGGCGCGATCATGCAGCGGGCGCTCGGCCTTGACTACGCCCAATTCGAGCGAGAGGGCGGCGTCGCCTTCGATTACGAGGGATTGGTGGGCAGCCCCGGCTACGATCTGGAGGCAGTGCGCCGGATCCAGGCCGCCTTCAAGGTGGGGGATACGCCGCTGTGGGAACTTCCTCGTCTCACCAGGCTCGTACGGCAAACCGCGCCGCGCGGCCAGGGCGCGCGCATCCTTATAAAGGATGAGGCCGGCAACGCGGCCGGCAGCTTCAAAGCCCGCCGCGCGTCACTGGCGGTCGCGCACGCCGCTGATCTTCGTTACAAGGGGGTCGTCGCCGCCACGTCCGGGAATTATGGCGCGGCCGTTGCCTCGCAGGCGGCGATGCGCGGCCTCAAGGCCATCATCCTTCAGGAGGTCTTCGATTCG